>JAAZMN010000053.1 GCA_012798795.1 Bacillota bacterium
AACACCCGAATCAGAATTTGATGATGTACCATTTTAAGCAAAGAGATTTGGAGGCAGGATAGATGGCCAAAGAGCGAGTACGTAGAGGCAGAAGAAAGGTATGTGCTTTTTGCGTCGATAAAATTGAACACATCGACTACAAAGATGTCAATCGGCTGAGGAGATATGTTACAGAAAGAGGAAAGATTTTACCAAGACGTATCTCAGGCAACTGCGCGCTTCATCAACGCCAGTTGACAACAGCAATTAAAAGAGCGCGGCACATGGTTTTATTGCCATATACAGTAGACTAAGTAAGCTATAGGAGCAGCAGAGCTGCTCCCTTTTTTTACCGACACTAGTTTAAGCAGGACTAAATCCTGTAATGAAGAAATAAACTAGGAGTTATATCTTTTCAGGACGGTGACGATTGTGAGGATTAATGCAGTAACTGAAGGAGCAATGTCAGTAACAATCATCGTATTGTTAAGTATACTTAATGCAATTTTTGGATTTTTAGGTTTTTTAATACCGATTCCCATCGCTGTTTTAGTATATCGTCATAACTTAAAGGTGGGAGGAGCAGCATCTTTGGCAGCTGCATTATTAGTATCCCTAATTTTAATGTCGCCATTGTTCGGCCTTGATCTAATAATCGGAAGTATTGTGGGAATTGCTCTTGGACTGGCTCTAAAAGAAAACTTCAAGTTTACTTCTTTGTTCATAGTAGGAGTTGGGGCATCAATTATTGCTTCATTGTTGAGAATATCAAGTTTCTCAGTAATATCCGGTTTTAATGCTATTGATACTTATCTTGAGACTATAGAAGAAGTTTCCCAGCAGACACTCGGTTTCCTACAAAACATGGGCATTTCCGAACAATTCTTAATACAGTACTCTCAAGAGTTAGCCGCGCTGCCTTCCTTATTTAAAATGCTTATTCCTGTTCTACTGGTGTTTTTAGGAGTCTTTGAGACAATTATTGCGTTGTTTGTATTAAAAATAGTTTTAAACCGGTTAGGCGTTTCTATACCTAAAGCACCTCCGTTTATAGAATGGAAGTGGCCTTGGTATTTTGTGTGGGGTTTTATTTTAAGTAAAGCCATGCTAATTGTGGAGCAGTATTATTCAAATGATATTTTACAAATAATTGTTATCAATACGGATACATTTTTTTCGGCAGCCTTTTTTATTCAAGGATTGGCTATTGTTTGGAGTTTCTTAATTAAAGCACGGATCAGTAGAGTCTTTAGGATTATCCTTGTTGTTCTGCTGCTGATAAGTGGAAACGTTTTGATATACTATTTCTTAATTATGTTCGGGGTCTTAGACACCTGGTTTGATTTCCGTAAATTAACTGTAGACAAGGAGGAGTAATAATGAAAGTTATTTTACAGAAGGATCTTAAGAATTTAGGAAAAGAAGGTGACATAGTTGATGTAGCCGAAGGCTATGGCCGCAATTATCTTTTACCGCGGGGGTTAGCTGTTGAGGCAACAGAAGGGAATATTCGGCAGGTTAAAACTGAAAAACAAGCTCAGAAACAGAAGAAAGCCAGGGAAATTGAGGAAGCCCAAGTTATTGCTGAGCGGATTAATGGCCAAAAGCTGCAGATAAGCACTACGGTGGGAGAAGGCGGTAAGTTATTTGGCTCGATAACCAATCAAGAAATTGCTCAGCGCTTAAAAAAGCAGTATAAGGTGGAAATTGACAAGAGGAAAATAGACCTTGCGGAGCCAATAAAAAGCTTAGGAAAATATCCGATTACTATTCGCATTCATCCTAAAGTTAGAGCAGAAATCATCGTTGATGTTGTAGAAAGCTAAAAGAACGTCATGTTTTATGAGGGGATTCGTTAATATGTTTGGGAAATCTAAAAAGGGTAAGTATAATAAGTTTAATAAAATAGAGGTAAAAGAAACCGACATTGATCAGAAAATATCAGCCATGATTAAACTGCTGGGTGATTTACACGGTTCTGAACAGCTGATTCACAAAGCAGGAAAATTGAAAGCCTTAGATTTAATGCGTTCATCTAGCATATCAGCAAAAATTGTTGCTCTAGAACGCTTAGTTTATGAGGACCCTACTATCGAAAATGAGTATACCGGGGCTGATATTAATGCTGCTGTAGACAGACTTGAGGAGAGCATTGTCGATATTATTGCCAAGAAAACCGTAGAAGAAGAACTTGAGAACAAAGTTATTATTATGATGCAGAAGCGTCAAAATGAGTATTTCCGTGAGATAATGGCACAAATGATTAAAGAAGAAATTGGCCCGGACAATGCTCAAACGCTAAAAAAATATGCTGAACTAGAAATGCTGGAAGAAAAACAGTTGTCTAATTCTGCTGTAGAATTAATGCGTCCAACGGCTTTATCTCAAGTAGTCGGTCAAGAGCGGGCAATTAAATCTCTTGTATCAAAATTAAGTTCTCCGTTTCCACAGCATATTATTATTTACGGACCTCCGGGCGTGGGAAAAACTACTGCTGCCAGATTGGCTTTGGATTATGCTAAAAAACGCCAATACACTCCCTTTTTACCGGATGCCCCCTTTATTGAAGTAGATGGAACTACTTTGCGATGGGATCCGCGGGAAGTTACCAATCCCTTGTTAGGTTCAGTACATGATCCTATTTACCAAGGTGCAAAACGAGATTTAGCCGACGGTGCAATACCAGAGCCCAAATTGGGATTAGTAACGAAAGCTCATGGTGGAGTATTATTCATAGATGAAATTGGTGAGTTGGAACCTCTCCTGCAGAACAAATTGCTGAAAGTTCTTGAGGATAAACGCGTTATGTTTGATTCTGCTTATTATGATCCTGATGATCCGCATGTACCGAAGTACATTAAAAAACTATTTGATGAAGGGGCTCCAGCGGACTTTGTGTTAATTGGGGCCACAACTAAAGATCCATCAGAGATTAATCCAGCTTTAAGATCACGCTGTGCGGAAATTTTCTTTGATCCTCTAAGCAAAGAGAACATTCAGGCAATTGTTGCAGATGCAGCCGAGCGTTTATCGATTAAATTAGCACCTGAAATAGAAGCAGAAATTGCTAAATATACAATAGAAGGACGGCAGGCGGTGCGTTTGTTGGCAGATGCTTACAGCACGGCACTATTCCGTGTTTATGAAGAAGAAAAAAAGACAGATGCAGAAAAATTTATACAGCTAAATGATATAAATGATATATTCATCACGATGCAGGATCTAATAGAAGTAATTCAAGCGGCACGCTTAACCCCCTATAACCAGACAAAAGCATCTTTTAGCAGAGAGATCGGTAGAGTCTTTGGTTTGGGAGTAAGTGGTTTTTTAGGTTCCATAATAGAAATAGAAGCAGTTGCTTTTCCGGCAAGCCAATCAGGTAAAGGAACAGTACGCTTTAACGATACTGCAGGTAGTATGGCCAAAGATAGTGTGTTTAATGCTGCCAGTGTATTTCGTAGTTTAACAGGAAAAGAATTAAACAATTATGACATTCACGTTAATGTTATTGGCGGCGGTAGAATAGATGGCCCTTCTGCTGGTGCAGCTATTCTATTGGCAATTTACAGTGCGGTTGAGGGGATTGGGATTCCTCAAGATATTGCCGTAACGGGAGAGATTTCACTGCAGGGCAAGGTAAAACCGGTTGGTGGAATTCAGGAAAAAATTTATGGAGCAAAACGGGCAGGCATGAGAAGAGCATTTATTCCTGCACAAAACAGGTACGGATTATCAGCTGCAGTAAATGGGATTGAGATAGTGCCGGTGGAGAGCATTGAAGAGCTGATGATTAAGCTGTTTAAATCTACTAAGGAGCGTGAGGTGAGTTAAATGGAAGTATTGGGTGTCATCGGTAATCCAATCAGTCACTCACTATCACCTAAGATGCATAATGCGGCTTTTCATGTTGCGGGAAAAGAAGGAATATATATTCCTCTGTTAGTTAATGAAAGCCAGCTGGAACAGGCAATAAAAGGTGCTAAAGCATTAGGATTTACTGGACTTAATGTGACTGTTCCCTTTAAGGAGAAGGTAATCCCTTATTTGACGGATTTGACAGAAACAGCCGAAACAATTGGCTCTGTTAATACTATTAAGTTTACTGAAGATGCAGTAATTGGTCACAGTACGGATGGCCTTGGATTTGAGCAGGCTGCTCAAATTGAGCTGGGTTTGGATTTTTCTGGCAGGAAAATTCTGCTGATTGGAGCAGGGGGAGCCGCGCGAGCCATAACTAGTCAATTACTAAAACATGACTGCATGCTCTATATTACAAACAGAACTTACAGCCGTGCGCAGAGATTAGCGTCAGACTTGGGGAAAAAGCAGGGTCATAAAATTTCCGTAATAAAGTTGGAACAAAATTGGTTAAAACAGGTTATACCGGCGGTTGATATAATTGTAAATACCACTTCCGTGGGAATGAAGGAAACGATTGATCAGACTCCCATTCCTACAAATCTGCTACATAAAAAGCAGACAGTCATTGATATTATTTATAACCCTAAAAAATCATTATTACTTAAAACTGCTGAAGAAAAGGGCTGCCGCACTCAAAACGGTGTTGGCATGTTAGTTTGGCAGGCAGTAAAGTCTTGGGAATTTTGGTGGGGAGTCATCCCGCCGCTGGATGTAATGTACCAAGCAGTAAAAGCCTCACTTTTGTAAGCAATGGGTGAGGCTTTATTTTTAAATTTGACGGGCTCCTTGACTTGGATGATAAATGTATATTTTAGGTGTATATTTTGTCTGTTTTGCGTAGATTTCCAGGATCTTAGCTTTAAATTGTTCAATGCTTGAATCTGCCACTAGAGAAACTGTACTGCCGCCAAATCCAGCACCGGTCATTCTTGCACCATATGTTCCCGGAACAGACTGAGCTAATTCCACTATAAGATCCAATTCCCGGCAGCTGACTTGATAATCATCCCGCAGACTCACATGAGACTCATTCATTAATTTACCAAACTGTTTTATAGAATCTGTTTTAAGATATTCAACTGCATCTTGGACTCTTTTGTTTTCCGTAATTACGTGACGAGCTCGTTTACATAAATCCGTTTCCAAACTGTTAACTAAATGCAGATGCTCAATACCAATATCGCGCAAGGAGGTAATATGCGGCAGATGCTGTTTAAGTTGGATAACAGCCTGTTCGCATTGATTTCTTCTCAAGTTATATTCTGAATCGACTAATCCCCGTTTAATGCCGCTATCAACCACAATAATACTGGCATTGTGATGACGAAATGGAGCAGGAACCAGTTCATATTCTAAAGAACGGCAGTCCAAAAACAGCACATGATCTTTACTACCGAGCATGGAAATAAATTGATCCATTATTCCGCATTTAACACCGACAAAATCATTTTCTGCTTGCTGTGCTAATTTTATCAGTTCAATCGGTGATGTATTAAGCTTGTGAAGATTGCGGATTAATAATGCAGTACCGACTTCTAAAGCAGCCGATGATGAAAGCCCCGCCCCTTGCGGTATATCTCCCTGAAGCACAATGTTCATGCCTGACAATGGAGTTGTTTTTAAGAACATGGCACATACGCCTCGGATATAATTGCTCCAGGCTTGCTCCTTTGTGACTGTAAAATCATCCAGATTAAATATATTTTCCTCTTGATAATCGAGAGAATACAAATGAACCTGTTTGTCGGTACGTAAAGAACCGGCTAAAAGTATTTTTGCATCGATAGCCATCGGCAGAACAAAACCGTCATTGTAATCGGTGTGTTCACCAATGAGATTGACCCGCCCGGGTGCTAGCACAATAAGCGGATCGTCTTGGGAAAAATGCTCTTGAAATGCTTTTTTAATCTCCGCTTTATTCATTGTTTATTCCCCCCTTAATCGTCTTGCTTGTTCTTCTGGGCTCATATCAGTAATAAAAGTTCCAGCACCTGATTCAACTCCAGCCAAATATTTCATTTTAGATTCAGAGCGGTTAAAAGGGTAGAATTCAAAATGGAAATGATACTCAGGACATGCTTTTTTTGTTGGAGTTTGATGCAGTACCATTAAATATGGGAGAGTAAATCCGAATAAGTTATCATATAAGGTAATTAACTTCTTCAAAATAGAAGCTAAATCAAATTGTTCTTGCCCGGATAAGTCTGTTAAAGCTCCTAAATGGCGTTTTGATAAAATATGTACTTCATAAGGGAAACGGGCATAGAAAGGCACAAATGCAGTAAAGCTTTGGTTGTCGCATACAATTCTAACGCCCTCATCAATTTCCTGTTTAAGGATATCACAGTATAAGCAATTTCCAGTTTTATCCTTATGCTGTTTGGCGGAGGCTAGTTCTTTTTCTAATATAGGCGGAATAAAGCCAAAGGCATAAATTTGGCCATGGGGATGATGTAGGGTAACACCTACTGCCTCACCGCGGTTTTCAAAAATAAAAACATACTCTATTCCAGGTTTTTTACCAAGTTCTCGATAACGATCGGTCCATACTTGAATTAGATTATGGATGTGTTCAGCAGATGCATCACCTAAAGTCAAATTATGATCAGGCGAATAACAGATAACTTCGCAAATTCCCTGTGCAGGTGCAACTGGATAAAGATGGCTGCCCGACACACTCATCTTTGGCGGTGGAGTCTTAAGAGAAGGAAATTTGTTTTCAAATACCACAATTTCGTAATCATCTTGAGGTATTTCAGTGGGAAATGCACCGGGCTTTGTCGGACAGAGAGGGCAAAACTCGGCTGGAGGTTTATAAGTGCGATCTTGACGATGAGTAGCCACAATGACCCACTGCTGTAATTGAGGATTCCAACGTAATTCTGACATAGTTTATTTCTCCTTCTTTTTGGTAAAAGTATAGTAAATAATATAGCGCCCATCATCTTTTTTTTGGACGACTTTCTTCATTTTAGTTTTCATATAAAAATGCCTCCTTGAAGAAAAAATTTCAGCTTACTTTCATTTCTACAAATGTTTAAATGGTTCCTCCATATCTTTGAAAAGATAGCAAGATCTTAGTCTAAAATTAAAGGAACTTGTACATATAAATACGAAATTAACTGTTAGGAGTAAAAATGTGAAACAGTCTAGAATCAGATGCGGCAGCATATTATATTTAATTGAAATAAGGCAAAGGGAGGAAAAAAATGTCTAAAATTAGAGTTGGAGTAGTTTTCGGAGGTCGTTCAGGAGAACATGAAGTTTCTCTCATGTCTGCCAAATCAATAATTACAGCGCTTGATCCCGATAAATATGAGATAATTCCCATCGCCATTACTAAAGACGGCAGGTGGCTTGGGTCTAAAGAATCATTAGAAATGCTGGATTATAACCGGTACTCTGACTTATCATCAGCTTTAGTTGGAAACAGCCATTTAGATTTATCGATGGTCTTCAATCCTATAGCGGAACAGAAAAGTCTGGATGTGATTTTTCCTGTGCTTCACGGTCCTCATGGTGAAGACGGGACGATACAGGGGCTGTTGGAACTAGCCAATGCAGCTTATGTAGGTGCAGGGGTTCTTGGTTCTGCTATTTCCATGGATAAAGCTATGATGCGTGTTGTTTTAGCTCAAGCCGGCTTACCGTTAACTAAATGGGAAACAGTAATCAGAAGTAAATGGGAAGCTGAACCCGATGAAATAATTAAGGTAATAGAAAATAATATTGGTTATCCGTGTTTTGTTAAACCGAGCAATTTAGGCTCAAGTGTAGGTATTTCCAAAGCCGATAATCGGGCAGATTTAATCAATGCGCTTAATACAGCTTGTGAATTTGATCGGCGTATTGTAGTAGAAGAAGCAGTTTACCAGCCGCGAGAAATCGAATGCAGTGTTTTAGGTAACGATCAACCTATCGCATCCATTCCTGGTGAGATTATTCCCGGTAATGAGTTTTATGATTATGAGGACAAATATATCAGTGGAAAAGCACAGTTGATCATTCCTGCAGATTTAAGGCCTAAACAAGTTAAAACAATTCAAGAATATGCGGTTAGGACTTTTAAGGCTGTTGACTGTGCAGGGATGGCTCGAGTGGATTTCTTTATAACACAAGCAGAAGAGATTTTAGTTAATGAGATCAACACCATTCCTGGATTTACTCGTATCTCAATGTATCCGAAATTATGGGAAGCATCGGGAATTAAGTACAGTCAGCTGCTAGATCGGTTAATCGAATTGGCAGTGGAACGCCATCAAGATCATACTCGCAGACGTATATCCCTCTGACTAGCTTTTTACAGACCAATTATAAATTGGCAGCAGCATTTTCCATATTTTATACTGAAACGGGACATAGACCAAATCATATTCACCAATATAGGCATAGGGTTCTATAGGAAAACTAAAAAGACGGGTGGCAAGACTCGTTTTTTTAGTTGTTAAAAATGTATCCATTATTTCATATATTTGATAATTGGATGCGGCAGCCCATTCCATGATTTCCAGATGCAGAAATGATTCAGGATGCAATTCAAGATGGCTCTGCCGGTAGACAGTGTATAAACTGTAACAGGTATTACCAAAACTTATAAGCAGACTTGCACCGATAATGTAATTTTTTTGGCGTACGAAAAATAGGTTAACACCTGTCTTTTGAAACAGCTGCCAGAGCCGTTGATAGT
>JAAZMN010000001.1 GCA_012798795.1 Bacillota bacterium
ATCTAGTCATTGTGGCAGATCAAATGTTGACTGGATATGATGCTAGATTACTTAATACCCTCTATGTTGATCGTTCTCTTGAGTTACAGGGATTAATTCAAGCTTACTCGAGAACAAATCGTATCCACGGTTCAGATAAGGAATTTGGTACAATAATTAATTTTCAATTCCCCAGGATAACTGAGGATCAAGTTAATAAGGCTTTGAAATTATACGGTAGTGGTGGTAAAAGCAGCAAAGCAATCGTGGAACCTTACCAAATTGCTGTAGAGAAACTAGCGATTAAAATAAGAGAAATGATTATAACATTACCAGACCCTACAGAGTGGCAAACCCTTGAGAAAGATGAGGGGAAAAAAGAAGCATTTCTTTTAGCTTTTAAAGAAGCTGCCGAACAACACAATTTAGTTGAACAGTATTATCAATACAACTGGGACGATGCCAGTTTTGGTCTCAGCTATCGGAAATGGCTCCATTATTTAGGTGCCTATAAAAACCTTATGCAGGAACCAGATGGTTCGTGCCTTGATATCCCAATAAACAATCTTGTGGGAAAAACAAAGTTAGCAGGCACGCAAGTTATCGATGCTAGCCATATTTTAAGTTTAATTGGCTCTAAAGCAACAACTTCAGATGGAAAACAGACCGTTGATACAGAGACTATTAGAATTATTTACCAGCAAATTGAAGAATTAAGTAACATGGGGGAGCATGAAGAGGCTGAGTTGTTAAAAGAGTTTGTTGCGGAAGAACTTGAACCCGGTAATGTATCAAGTGATATTAATTTTGATGACGCCTTCGAACTATGGAAAAAGGATAAAAGAAGGAAAGTTGTTTATGAAATTTCACAAGACTGGGGTCTCAATACTGCGCTACTGGAAAGAGCAATAGATGCATATTCAGTAGCAAATCCCGATGATATTCCTTTCATAGAAGATCTGATGAGTAATGTTGACTTTGCATTAGCAAAAAATAAGAAAGGAGACAATCTACTCGAACACAATATACTCTTGAACGAATATCTTGGTAAAGTAATTCCAAAACTTAAAATCCGATACAAGTAAAAACAAAATTCCGATAATAAATTCCGGTGGTAAAAGAGGTGTTATAAAGACAGTTTTATTGGCAACTTTTGTCGGTTTGATACTTGAGGTTGCTAATTATTGCTTGGGTAAAGCTAGTATGCTAAATTAATACGTCTATTCGGTTGAAATGGATTTTCGAGGCGTCGTACATTTTGATTTAGCATGTTTCTCTTTAGGCAGTTTGGTGGTCCTTTCCTTGCTGTTTGGGCTACCGTTAGCCCTTTTGCAGCAGAACGCCCATATGAAAGTTTATTCCTAAGCGTCTCTAGGTTTAGTATCAGAACCACCAGAAAAGTTTAAATGGTGCAGTATGACGATTGTATAAATATTATGGATAACATAAAGCGTTCACTATAGGAGTTGGCATCATATAACACATGCATTTTCTGCTCCGTTCCTTCGGACATCAGTCACTATACCTATGTCCAAGTAATAGAAGGAATGTTGGCTATCAATGGATAAGCTAATTGACAAATGTTTGATTTTTCTGCAGAGTTTGAAGTGACTTCGGAAATGCTTGGAACGTTCCGCACGATCCGATAACTTGGTGCGGACAAAATGAATTAGATGTTTTTTACAGTTGGTAAAATTAGAAAGGAAGAATACCATGTATTCATTTACAAACCAGTTTATGTCAAATGATGAAAATGCAGAGTTCCTGAAAGCCACTATGATGGGGCCAAACGCCATGCGGTTAGCAGAGGAACTGGCGGCACATCTGAACATCAATGAGAATATGCGAATCCTTGACCTCGGCTGCGGGTGTGGTCTTTCCACGCTTTTGTTAGCGAAAAAATACGTTGCGTCTGTTTTCGCCGCCGACCTTTGGATTTCACCAACTGAAAACTATGAGCGTTTTAAGTCTATCGGGATTGATGATAAGGCCGTTCCAATTTTTGCAGACGCGACCAAAGGCTTGCCTTTCGCAAACGGATATTTCGACTTGTTATTCACCGTGGATGCTAACCATTATTTCGGTGATACGGTGGAAATGCTTCCGTCGCTCATTCCTTTTGTGAAAAAGGGCGGCCATATCGCTGTAGCTATCCCCGGCTTAAAATACGAATTCGGGGAAAATGTCCCCGGTGAAATGCAGCCGTTTTGGAATAGCGAGATGGAAAGAACCTTGCACTCTATTGATTGGTGGAAAGATTTATGGAAGAAGGCAGAGGGCATTGAAATGGTGGACAGTCGTGAAATGGGCTGTTGCAGACAGGCTTGGAATGAATGGCAGACCGGTTATCATCCCATTGTCGCTGAGGACATCAAAATGATGAAGGCTGAGGGCGGAAAGTATTTTAATCTTATTCAGTTGATTGCAAAAGTCATTTGAATATCATATTGCTAGAGTCTAACGAAAAATTAATGGTGCCGCCGTCCAGGCGTTCTTTGAATTTGAGGGCGACCACTTCCTTAACAGCAGGGTTTGTGCAAGGGTGCAGAATCAATGTTCAAAAACAGGTTCAACGGTTGTTGAAATTCCAAGATTCTATTCTTCAAGCAAGACATGCTCTATATGTGAGCAGGTCTACGAAGAATTGATACTCGGGGATAGAGAATGGATTTGCCCAAATTGTGGAAGTTTGCATGATCGAGACCGAAATGCTGCAATAAATATTCATAGAGTTGGGGCATCAACTCTTGGGGTAGAAACTGTAAGACCTGCA
>JAAZMN010000054.1 GCA_012798795.1 Bacillota bacterium
AGAATTCTTATCCGCATGTGTGGTATATTTAAGCATAGTCGGAACACTGTCTTCAGTCCGCTCTAACAAATCTTTACGAATAATGACTGCGGTTACTCCCGCAGGACCCATATTCTTTTGAGCTCCAGCATAAATTACACCAAATTTGCTTACATCAATCTGCCGCGATAAAATATCACTGGACATGTCGCTTACCAGCGGCACGTCTTTGGTATCGGGAAATTGCTGCCACTGTGTCCCATATATCGTATTATTGGAAGTAATATGTACATAAGCCTGTCCCTGCTCGATTTCAAGTTTTGTTAAATCCGGGATATAGCTGTATTTGTCATCTTTACTACTTCCGCCTATTGCAGTCTTACCTAACCTCTTAGCCTCTGTTAAAGCTTTTTCGGACCAAGATCCGGTAAGAATGTAATTAGCGGTTTTGTCAGCAGATAGTAAGTTCATTGGTACCATTGTAAACTGCAGACTCGCCCCACCCTGTAAGAATAGAATCTGGTAATTTTCTGGAATCGCTAATAATTTACGCAGTAATTCTTGAGCATGGTTGTGAACAACCTCATAATCTTTACTTCTATGACTCAATTCCATTACAGACATGCCCGTGCCATTGTAGTTTAACAACTCTGCTTGAGCTTCTTGTAATACTTCTATGGGTAGTGCTGCCGGACCTGCATTAAAATTGAAAGCTCTTTTCATAATAGATTTCCTCCTTGTGGTCATTAAGTAATTATCCTTTATATTATCATAAATCAGTCAAATAAAAAACAACAACTGCTAGGTTTCGCATGAATTTAACTTCTTTTTGTGTTTGTTAACATTTCCACTATTTATTTTTTTGTGATATAATAGTAAAATATAAAAAAACGCATTCCAGAAAAGGAGAATCTATATGTTTCGTGTACTAGTTTCAGACAAGATCGATAAAGAAGGTTTGTCACCCCTGTTAGAAAGTGAACATATACAATGTGTTCAGCAGAACATTAATGAGGTAGCAGATCTCCATAGTTATAATGCACTTTTAGTTCGCAGTGCTACTAAGGTCACTGAAGAAGTTATCGCTAAAATGCCGAACTTAAAAATTATTGCTAGAGCTGGAGTAGGTGTGGATAATATTGATATTGCTGCAGCCACAAAGCATGGGATTATTGTAGTTAATGCGCCCTCAGGAAACACGATTTCCACTGCTGAGCATACCTTTGCCATGATGATGGCATTAGCTCGTAATATCTGTCAGGCTAATAATTCACTAAAAAGCGGCGAGTGGAATCGTGCTGCGTTTCGAGGTACTGAACTTAAAGGAAAAACTCTTGGAATAATTGGTTTTGGCCGCATCGGATCTGAAATCGCCAAAAGGGCCAAAGCTTTTGAAATGGTGGTACTAACATATGACCCATTCTTAACTAAAGACCGGGCTGAAAAACTGGGAATAAAACAAGTTGATCTAGATGAGCTGCTGCCAAATTCCGATATTATTACTGTCCACACACCGCTGACTAAAGAAACTAAAGGATTGCTTAATATGGAAAATTTTAGAAACACTAAGCCGGGAGTAATGGTTATTAACTGTGCACGCGGCGGCATCATCGATGAGGATGCCCTTAAGCACTATCTAGAAATTGGCCATGTTGCCGGTGCTGCTCTCGATGTATTTTCAGACGAACCACCGCAGAATGTAGATCTGATCAATATGGAGCATGTAATTGTCACACCACACATTGCTGCTTCAACTAAAGAAGCTCAGCTTAATGTAGCCTTTATCGTTGCCGAAGAAGTTCTCAATTTTGCTAACGGTAAACCAGTTCGCAATGGCATCAATCTTCCGGCCGTATCCAGTGAAGCAATGGCAAAAGTAAGTCCTTATTATCAGCTGACTAAAACTATGGGAAGAATAATATCCAAATTAGCAACAGGTGCTGTTAAGTCTCTGGATATTCTCTATAGCGGAGAAATTTGGTCCTTAGAAACTTCTTTAATCACCAGAGGATTGCTAGCCGGATTTTTACAGCCAAAAGTAGACTTTATTGTCAATGATGTTAATGCCCCCATATTAGCAAAAGAATACGGTATAAGTTTTAGAGAATGTTATCCGGATAACG
>JAAZMN010000055.1 GCA_012798795.1 Bacillota bacterium
TTCGGTTATTTTTGATCAAGCAGAGAATCGTCTGCATGTGCAAAAAGCGATTATGAAAGCATTAATCGGCAGGTGAATTTCAGTAAGTTAACCTAATAAAAGTAATAATCAGAGGATGCTGGTTTTTTCAACCAGGTCCTTTTTTATTTCCCAAAATTGCTAATAAAATTGGATGAAATGGGAAAAGCTCTATCTGAAGATTTCTTTAGGTGGTGACGTGATGAAAATATTAGTGCTGTCTTGGGAATATCCTCCTAAAGTCATTGGAGGTCTGGCAAGAGCAGTTGCCAATTTGTCTGAGGCCCTAGCTGCAAGAGGCCATGATGTACGGGTGATATCTGGTGACTATCCCAATGGAGAAACTGTAGAAATACGTGAAAATGTTCGGGTGGATCGGGTTAATTCTCATCATCCTCAGCCGTTAAATTTTTTGGATTCAGTTTTCTATTTTAATTTTCAAGTAATTGAACGGGCCATGAAATTTTTAGCAGAAGGCTGGGAGTGGGATGTGATTCATGCTCATGATTGGCTGGTGGGGCATGCGGCGAAAGTGTTAAAACACGGTGTACAAAAGCCAATGATCGCTACAATCCATGCTACTGAGTGGGGGCGCAACAGCGGGCTTCATAATGATCTGCAGCGGCATATCAGTGACGTAGAGTGGTGGTTAACATATGAAGCTTATGCAGTAATTTGCTGCAGTTTTTATATGTGCAGTGAACTTCAGCGAATATTTCAAGTTCCACAAGATAAACTATTTGTAATACCTAATGGAGTAAAAACAGAAGAATTCAACACAGTTGTTGCAGATTTACTGGGATTTAGAAGTAAGTATGCACATCCAGATGAAAAAATCGTTTATTATGTGGGAAGGCTAGTATTTGAAAAAGGCGTTCATGTATTATTAGATGCAATTCCCAAGGTGCTGGCACGTATCCCTAATACTAGATTTGTAATTGCTGGAAAAGGACCTAATGAAAAAGAACTCCATCATTGTGCTACGAAAATGGGACTAACCAGCCGGGTGCACTTTACCGGTTTTATTGATGACATTGTTCGCAACAGCCTATACCGAATTGCTGATTGTGCAGTGTTTCCCAGTTTATATGAGCCTTTTGGTATTGTCGCATTGGAAGCAATGGCAGCTGGAACTCCCGTAGTCGTCAGTGATATAGGCGGATTTGCAGAAATAATTCAACATGGAAAGAACGGTTTGACTACATATGCAGGTAACAGTCAGTCTTTAGCAGATAATATTACAGCTATGCTTCAAGCACCGGTATTGGCTCAAAAACTGCGTGAACAAGCTTATGAGGATGTAATTATCAAATATCAGTGGAGCAAAATTGCAGAAATAACAGAACAAATATTCAATCATATTTTCAGTAAAAGTGAAACACTTGATGAACGGGATATGACAAGGAGAATGACAACTACAATCCGCTATGATCGCTATCAAGAAACTGGCGGTGATTACTTAAATCAAATGATAGCAAAAACAGAAGAGTCATTGGGAGGGAGTAGGGATGAAAGCAGTAATAATGGCTGGTGGTGAAGGAACACGTCTGCGGCCGCTGACCTGCAATATTCCAAAACCTATGGTGCCAGTAGTTAATCGACCTATGATGGAACATATCTTGAATTTACTTAAAAAGCATCAAATCACCGAAATTGCCAACACTCTCTGGTATATGCCTGAAGTGATAAAAAATTACTTTGGCGATGGCAGCTCTCGCGGAGTATCTATGCATTATTTTGTGGAAAATCAACCGCTGGGAACGGCTGGCAGCGTTAAAAATGCTAAAAAGTTCTTAGATAAACCGTTCATAGTCGTAAGTGGAGACTCATTAACCGATATTAATTTAAGTGATGCAGTAAAATTCCATAAAAGCAAGAAAGCATTGGTAACTTTAGTACTGACAAGGGTAGTTAATCCACTCAGCTATGGTGTTGTCATAACCAATGAAGAGGGAAGAATAACTCAGTTTTTAGAAAAACCTTGTTGGAGTGAAGTTTTTAGCGACACGGTTAATACCGGTATTTATATTCTTGAGCCGGAAGTGTTAACAGAAATACCTGACGGCAAAAAATATGATTTTAGTCAAAATCTTTTCCCAAAATTACTGCAGAAAAACGCCCCCCTTTACGGTTATATTGCTGAAGGATATTGGTCAGATGTTGGAAATCTTGATGTTTATCGTCAAGCTCATCAGGATTGTCTAGACCAAAAAGTCTCAATCGAATTGCCATCAAAAAAAATGCCTAATGTCTGGGTGGAAGAGGACAGTTCCATTGCCGATGATGCAGTAATTGAAGGTCCTGCGTACATTGGTAAAGGTGTTAGTATTGCTTCAAAGTGTTTCATCGGTAAGTATTCGGTTATAGGCAACTACTCGGCTCTGGCTAAAGGTGCAAATATTAAACGCAGTGTTTTGTGGTCCGGCGTTCAAATAGGTGAAGACACTCAACTTAGAGGCTGTGTACTGGCAAATAATGTGCGGTTGGATGCTAGAGTACAAGCCTATGAAGGTTGTGTAATTGGTGAAAAAACAAGTGTTGGACTTCAATCCAGAATAGAGCCTAAAGTTAAAATATGGCCTGCTAAGCAAATTACAAGCGGAGCATATATTGTGCAGAGCATTATCTGGGGAAATCAGGTTGAGCCTTCTTTGTTTTCCGCAGCTGGGGTAAGGGGAGACATCCGCAGTTTTCTCACACCTGAAATGATTACTAAATTTGGGTTGGCTTACGGAGGTTTCATTGGTAGAAATAAGTCGATTATTACCAGCACGGATGGGAGTAAAATTGGCAGAACAGCCAAGCGGGCATTGATAACAGGGTTGTTAGCATCCGGTACTAATGTTTTTGATGTAGGTACAGTATCAGGTAATTTGACTCGTTTTGGTATTGCATATATCGGAGCACAGGGAGCACTGCACTGTCAAAAAGCAAATGGACAAGACAACACATTAAATATTCAATGCTGGGATCAAAGAGGTTATTGGCTCAGTAAAAGCGATCAGCGCCGGATTGAAAATATGCTGTGGCGTGAGGATTTCCCCCGTCCTAACGAGGATCAGTTTGGTGAACTGGCTTTTGTTCCAGGTTTAATCCAGCAGTATATTGCTAGTGTGGCGAAACTGTATTCATCACACCTAAAGGGATTCAGATTAAGAGTGAAGACCAATGAGAATCATGAGTTAGCCTTATTGATCATCAATTTTCTCGAAAAAGCCGGTTGTATAATTTGTGATGATAAACCAAGCATAACTTTAGATATCGAAGAAAAACGCTGGACTGTCCGGGATTATCAGGGAACAGAATTGACTGAAGATAAATGGTGGGAAGTGTTTTTGCACAGTCAAAGAATGCGCAATCAGCAAAGGGTAGCTCTTCCTATTCATGTTTCCCAAAATGTTGCTGATACAGCTTTACGACACAATATGGAAATTAAATGGACAAAAAATGATCCCCGTTCTTGGATGGAAATAGCTTCCGAATTAGGTAATACTCAATTAGAAGCCGAAAAAAATGTGGAACACTTTCCTTATATTGAGCCATTAGTTAGTATTGGAGAGATTCTCAGTTATTTACGTAAAACCAATCAACCTTTAAGTGAGATTTGCAGTAAGAGTAAAACAATTCGTGTGGAAAGAAGTGTCTTTTGTCCATGGGAAGGAAAAGGTAAGGTTATGCGTCGGCTGATTAATTTGGCGGATCCTGCCAAGACAAGTTTTCTCGACGGTCTTAAATATCATAAGGAAAGCGGATGGACGCTTGTTGTGCCAGACGGGGATGAACCGGTCTTCCATATTTTGAGTGAAGCAAACACTTACGAAGAAGCAGATGCTTTATCAGACTATTATGCACAGAAAATAGAAAATATAATTTTAGGAGGAGATTAATTGAAGTACTCAGTATCATCACAATTGCCTCCTTTGGTAAATGAATATGATAAACCACATTTAGTATGTTTGGTAAAAAATGTTCATTGGGCTTATGTCTTTTGGGAAATAACTGATGAACAGCTGGAAAAGGCGTGGCAAACAATAGGTTATGATGAAAACGCCTATAAAATGCTGCGAGTATTGAAAGGGAAAAGACACGAGCAGCAGGTAGTTTTAGATATCACTATTGATACAAATGTTGGCTCCCATTATCTATACTTACCTGATCCCGGTCAGCAGTATCAGATGGAGATACTCCTTGTAGGCCAAATAAAAACAGTTGTTTTGTTAAGCTCAAATTTCATTATTACTCCATTTGGCGGTATCAGTACAGAGGAAGATGAACTATGGTCGTCAATTGACCAGCTTTACACAGGATTTTCGGCAGAATTAGCAGGAATAGGACTTACTTCTCCGCTGTTGTGGAGTATTACAAGTCCGATGCCCAAACCTGTTATTTATGAAGAAGAATTGTATTTAGCTGTAGATACGGAGTTAATCTTATACGGCAAAGCATCTCCTGGCTCAACTGTGTATGTTCAAGGAGAGGCAGTATCAACAAATACAGATGGCTCATTTACGCTGAGATATGCTCTGTCCGAGGGTTGTTCAATATTTCCCGTTAAAGCAGTAACTGCTGATGGAAAATGTACTAAAACGATAGTACCGGTTATTACTCGAGAAACTTATTAAAAGGTGATGAAAAAATGACACAAGCAAAAGGAATTTTGTCCATTATTTTACACGCTCACTTACCATATATTCGTCATCCTGAAAGGGAGCGGACATTAGAGGAACTATGGTTGTATGAGGCAATTACTGAAACATATCTTCCACTGTTGGGGATGTTTGAGCGCTTGGCAGCAGAAAAAGTACCATGTAAAATAACCATGTCCTTGACTCCGACTTTAGGTTCTATGTTTCAGGACAAGTTATTGCAGCATCGTTATGTCAAGCATCTTGAAATGATGAATGAGCTCAGTATAAAAGAGATGGGGAGAACTAGATTTCAACCTCAATTTTATCCTCTAGCCCAAATGTATCATGAAATATTTAAAAACAGTCTGGAACTTTATGAAAATAAATATAAGCGAGATCTGGTCGCCGCTTTCGCCAAATTTCAAGAAAAGGGCTTACTAGAGATTATTGCTTCTTGTGCCACTCATGGTTTTTTGCCGTTAATTGATAGAGAAAAAGCAATTGAAGCCCAAGTGAGTGTTGGTGTTGATTGGTACCGAGAACAATTTAAGCGTGATCCCGAAGGCTTTTGGCTGCCCGAATGCGGATATACTCCCTTTGTTGATAAAGCACTGCACAAGCAGGGAATTAAATATGTGATCTTAGATACTCATGGAGTGTTACACAGTATACCAAAGCCTCGTTATGCTGCATATGCGCCTGTTTTATCAAAAGCGGGAGTGGCGTTTTTTGGGCGGGATGTAGAAAGTTCAAAGCAGGTATGGAGTTCTACTGAAGGATATCCAGGGGATTTTACCTATCGAGATTTTTACCGGGATATAGGTTATGATCTTGAATACGATTATATTCGACCACATCTCTACAGTGATCATCGGGGACATACTGGTATCAAATACTACCGTATTTCCGGGAAAAATGTGGATAAGCAGCCATATTGTGCTGCCGCCGCCAGAGAAAAAGCTGCTGAACATGCTGGTAATTTTATGTTCAATCGTGAAAAACAAGTTGAATATATCGGCCAATACATGGATCGAGAACCAATAATCATTGCTCCGTATGATGCGGAATTATTTGGCCACTGGTGGTTTGAAGGGCCGCAGTGGTTGGAGTTTTTAGTGCGAAAGGTGGCTTATGATCAGAAGACAATTAAATTGGGAACTCCCGGGGAATACTTAAAACGATACCCGGTAAATCAAGTTGTCCGTCCGTCCATGTCCAGCTGGGGTAATGAGGGGTATAATGAAGTATGGTTAGATGACAGCAATGATTGGATCTACCGCCATTTATCAATGATTGCTGCAGAAATGATTGAACTGGCAAATATAGAGGTCAACCAAGGAGTGGGTCAAAATCTAATTTTAAGAGCTTTAAATCAAGCTGGGCGCGAAGTACTGCTGGCTCAAAGCAGTGATTGGGCATTTATTATGAAAGCAGGTACGTTTGTAGAGTACGCTGCTTATCGGACTCAATTTCACATACAGAATTTTTGGCAGTTACAGCATGAAATTATGACAAATTCAATCGATGAAGATTACCTCAGACAATTAGAAAACAAAAATAATATATTTCCCAATTTAGATTATCGTGTTTTTCGCCAAGATATTGTAGCAGAAGCATTAGCACACATTATTTAAAAAGGAGTGAAGCTGGTGGAAACATATATTCACAGTAAGCCAAAAGCAGCTTATTTTTGTATGGAATTTGGATTAGACGAGAGTTTTCCCATTTATTCTGGCGGACTGGGGATTCTGGCTGGAGATTTATTAAAATCTGCCCATGATTTGAATCTGCCTATGGTTGGCGTAGGTATACTTTGGGATGAGGGCTATACAAACCAATTCATCGACAGCAATTTAAATCCATATGATTGTGCTCAAGAATACTCTCGCGATCATTTGGTAGATACAGGAATTACTGTTAATGTATGGATTAAGGGTGAAGAAGTAACCTGTAAGGTTTGGAAAACTGAAAAATTCGGAAATGTCCCCCTGTATTTACTGGATACTAATATACCAGGCAGCAATCATGGATGGATTACACGCCAACTTTATTATGGCGATGGTGAAGAACGCGTTGCTGCAGAGATGATTTTGGGTATAGGTGGGGTAAAAGCTCTAAGAGCATTAGGTATTAACGCAGACATTTATCATTTAAACGAAGGACATGCGGCTTTTGGTGGATTTGAATTAATTCGCGAAAAATTAAAGCGAGGCTTAACTTTTCATCAGGCATGGGAAGAAGCACGGCAGCAAATTGTGTTTACTACTCATACACCTGTAATGGCTGGAAATGAAGAACACTCCCATGGTTTACTGCGAACGATGGGAGCTTACAATGGTCTGGAGTATGATCAGGTAGTACAAATTGGCGGAGATCCATTTAATATGACTATAGCAGGATTACGTCTAAGTTATATTGCCAATGGAGTTTCGCAATTACATGGTATGACCGCTCGGTCCATGTGGCGCGGCAATGAAGGCACAGCACCGATAATTGCCATTACTAACGGAATTCATTCAGGTACATGGCAGCATCCTCAAATTAGCCATTATTACTCAACTCAAGGTAATCTATGGAGACCGCATATGACTGCGAAACGGCAGTTAATTAAATATATTAATGATAAAAACGGTGTCAAATTTGATGCTGACAATTTGCTAATTGGATTTGCCAGACGAGCTGCTGCATATAAACGAAATGGGCTGCTGTTTTATCAGCCGGAGATCATTGAACCGCTGCTTAAAGAAAGAGTTATTCAATTAGTATATTCTGGAAAAGCGCATCCATTAGACGATGTTGGTAAGCAAGCAATAAGAAATCTGATGCAGATTGTTAATCGTTATCCTGAAAGTGTAGTGTTTTTGGAAAACTATAATATGGAAATCGGTAAACTAATGACATCTGGATGTGATATCTGGCTTAATACACCTCAAAGACCCTTGGAAGCTTCTGGCACTTCGGGAATGAAAGCGGCAATTAATGGAGTGCTTAACTTAAGTATTCTTGATGGGTGGTGGCCGGAAGGATGTATTCATGGTGAAAACGGCTGGCAGGTTTGTGGTGGTTATGAAGGTCCTGAACAAACTAAAATTGATGCGGCAAGTTTGTACGATGTTTTACTAAATCAGGTAATACCTACCTATTATGAAAACCGCAAAAAGTGGGTGGAGATGATGCGGGCTAGTATTGATATGGCACTGCATCGATTTACAACAAACCGCATGTTAACTGAGTATTACAATTTACTTTATCAGCCTTCCAGTACACTGCGGGAGATTAAACGGCAAATTATAGATGCCGAAGATTTTAAGGAATTTGAAACAACACAGCCAATAATAATATAAAAAAGGCATCTGGTAATAGGTGCCTTTTTAAAAAATAGAGGATTCCGAAAATCCGGTGCAGAAAACAAATATGGTGATGCTATGCAAAAAGAAGAATTTTATTACCAATTGAATCAAAACTTAGCTGCACTGCTTGAGTCGGAAACTGATTGGCTGGCGAATCTGGCCAATGCAGCCGCATTACTGTTTTACGAGTTGGAAAATATTAACTGGGCAGGATTTTATTTGCTCAAAGACAATGAACTTGTATTAGGTCCGTTTCAAGGTAAACCAGCATGCGTACGTATAGCCGTTGGTAAGGGTGTTTGCGGCAGTGTCGCAGCTGAGAGACAGACTTTGGTTGTGCCTAATGTGCATCAATTTCCCGGTCATATAGCTTGTGATCCGGATTCACGGTCGGAAATTGTCGTTCCGATTATATCTAGAGATACCATTAGGGGTGTTTTAGATATTGACAGTCCAAATTATAATCGATTTGATCAGGTTGACAAACAAGGTTTGGAGAAATACGTTAAACAACTTGAAATAAAGATTGACTGGCAAAAAATTTAGATTAGGCAGGCTGCGCAGAATATGGGTTACAAGTTAGCTGCGGTAAATATTGAGTTTATATCCGAAAACATCTTCAAATATTTTAACGCTGCGTTTGGCATCATTAATCTCTAGATCCGCATTGGCTTTAGCAATAACTCTTAAATTGCATTGGTCGTTATCAATTGATGTCCTGACTTGAGTGACAATTCCTGTTTGGCTGCGATCAAGACTGTGAGTAATTTGGAGGATTATTGCTAATTTTTTGATCAGATCTTTGTCTTCCCAAAGTAATGGGCCGCGAGTAATGTATTGATCAATATTTACTAAATACAGTTCGGTATGAGATGCGGCTAAATAAGCGGCAATAACTCGTTCGCGATGAGTTAAACCATGTAATGGTGCATTAAGCAGCATGTAAAGAGTATGCTTATCTACACCTTCCATACCGATTACAGTACCAATTTCATGCAGCAGACTGGCTATTAATAACAATCTGCGTTCAAAGCCATTAAAACCGTGTATTTGATAGAGCTGATCAAATAGTGTAACTGCTAAGTTAGAAACTCGACGCAAATGGGTCTCATTAAGGTGATAATAATTGATTAAATTGTCAATATGATGGGTCAGAACGCTTAACACTATTGGGTCTTTAGTATAGCGGTTTAGGTATTCATATAATAACCCATTTCTGATACTTGAGGTACTGGTAATTATCTTCTCGCGTCCGCTTGTTTCCATTAAACATTTAATTGCAGCTACGCCTGCAACAATTATGTCAGCTCGAGCTCGTTCTAAGCCTGGTATGTTTAAACGCTGTTCCAAAGACATCTTTGATAGCTTGTTGTAAGTAGCTTGAACTTCTTCAATCGTTAGTTCAAAAGCATCCGTAATGTCTGGAACATAGTCTTTATCTTTCCGGACTACTCTGGCCAAGGAACGGAAAGTGCCTCCCACACCGATAATTGGATGAGAACCTTTAAGCCAAGGCAAGGATTTATATGAATATTTGAGAAAA
>JAAZMN010000056.1 GCA_012798795.1 Bacillota bacterium
AATTAAAAATAGTGAATGTTAAAAACTAGGAAATGAGGAATATCTGACACACCCTGCCCTATGTAATATTTATGATTCTAAGTGAAATCTAGTATAAATAGGGGTAAAACCATATAACATTAACTCCCAAATACATAAGTGTGTCATATGTGATACACCAAGTTTGAGCGAATGTGTCGTATGTGATACACTTATGTATTGCTGATTAAACAGCCTTCTATAGCGGTTTAATTTTACTATAGAAGGCTATAATCTTTAAAAGTATTTATAGACTTATTCGATAGAATTAGCCTTATTAACAGCAGCACTAACCGATGTCATCAAAGCTGCCGCGAAGCCTTCCTGCTCAAGCACTTTCTGTCCCTCGATAGTTACTCCTCCGGGAGAGGTCATCTCGTCAACCTTTACTGCCGGATGAACACCTGTCGTATCGAGTACCTGCGCCACGCCTAGCATATTTTTAATAACTATGTTACGTGCCTCCGCACGGCTAAAACCTACATACACACCAGCATCTATTAACGACTCTGCCATTTTGTATAGCCAAAGCGGACCTGAACAGCTGAAGGCTGTAAAGGTGTCAAACATATCTTCTGTTATATACATGGTCTGACCTAATGCGTTCAGAATCTCTGTGATGAATTCCTTATCATTATCGTCAATGTTGCCATTTACGCAAGCAGCACTATAACCATTGCCAGATTGAATAAGGGTATTAGGCATCATTCTCAGTATCTTTTTGTCACTTCCCACCTGACTCTCAAGGGTTGCAATTCCTATACCAGCGGCAATTGACATCACGATAGTGTTCTCGTTAATAAGTGTCTTAAGTGTCTTAGTAACGGCTGGTACATGCTGTGGATTTACAGCTATAATAATCATATCTGCTTCTTTTATGGCCTCGGTTGCATCTGTAAGGGCAGAGACGCCATAGGTTTTGGACAGATAGTCACAACGTTCTGGGTTTAGTTCACTTATAGTGATATTTTCTGGAGTAGCTGTCTTATTGTTAAGCAGCCCTCTCATAATACCTTCTCCCATATTACCGCCACCACAGAAAACAATTTTGTTATTCATGTATATACCTCCTAGTATAATTATATATTTTCTCGAAATCTTTAAATTTTAAAAATAATGGCCTAAAATTTCTTTTTTTATATCTCTCCTGGAAAATCAATCAAAATCCCGAGAGACTATTTTACAGTAATTTGCGACAGACACCTAAAACATAGAGTCTGTACTTAATATCTTTAGAATTATATGCTGTTAGATTGCGATTATAATCCTAAGGTCTTCTTTACGAATTCAACATTTGTCTTAGTCTCTTCTGCTAAGAACTTAAGGTCTGCTTCTGACGGATTAGTGACGCCAGCCTTCTTGCAAGCCCTATTAATAAGTGATTGTCTGAAGCGATTAATATCAGCTTCTTGATGCTTAATATATCCAGGGTCCTTAGGAAGAACAATATTTACGCCCGGCTTATCCTCTTTAGCAGGATCTCCGAAGATGATATCGATTCCATTATCCCTTGCGAAGGCAAGTTGAGGCTGAATGTGCTTACCTGCTCCTGTGTATTCAGTTTCGCTGATTACGAGGATTGCATCTTCAGGAAGTTCCTGAGCTAGTGAGAAAGCAGCTGCAAGTGAAGTATTTCCTGCAGGTCCTCTTTCAATACCTTCCAAGTTTGCAAGAGCTTCTGTAATGTACATAACTTCACCCTGCGTTACAGTTACATAACGGTCCGCGTAACGAAGAGTTCTTGCTGCTGAACGCGGAACGTCGGAGTGGTCAGGGTCAGTTGCATAAGGAACACCGAAACCAGTATGTCCTGTAGTGCAAGATTTCTTATTGAACTGAGAATCAGAAGCCATATGAAGACCTGTAAGATCGATTGAAGCAGCAACTATCTCAGTATTAGTGCAGCCTGCCTTCAGAAGTCCACGGGCTGTTCCTGTTATCATGCCACCACCTGCGTTAGTGCAAACAACCATATCTGGGTCTTTTCCCAGAAGTTCGCGGCATTGCATAGCGATTTCGTATCCGAGTGTTTCAACACCTGCTATACCGAAGGGTGAATAGAGGGATGCGTTAAAGTATCCTGTATCCTCCATAATTGACAGGAAAGAATAGAATAATTCAGGTCCTACTGTAAGCTGAACTACTTCAGCACCATAAGCTTCGCACTTTCTTGCTTTTTCAATTATTTCAGGTTGTCCAACTCCCTTGGAGTCATAGCACTCCTGGACGACTATGCACTCCAATCCTTGCATAGCTGCCTGGGATGCTACTGCAGCACCATAGTTACCGGAAGTAGCTGCGATAACTCCTTTGTATCCTAACTTCTTTGCGTGAGCAACTGCGCAAGCTGCTCTTCTTGCCTTAAAACTTCCAGAAACATTAGCCGCTTCGTCCTTTGCAAAAATTCTTGCACCATAGCCCGGTTTAGCATATTTTCTTGATAAAGTAGAAAGATTTCTCAGCTCGATGAGCGGAGTGTTACCTACTGCTGTTTTTGCTTGAATCTTTGCGACTTCTTCTAATGTATAGTTTGTTGATTTCATTAATGCTTCATAATCGAATGCTATTGATCCTGACTCGAATTCTTGATAGTCAAGTCCTAGCGCTTTCTTCATGATCTCATTTGCTCTCCCCATTACGGAATCATAATCTTTTGCTAAAACCATTATTTATCACCTCCAAACATAATCTGTCTCAGCTGTTTATCAATCTCTATAATTTCAGGTACAAACTTACCATAGCTGTGTGTGTAATAAGGTGTTTCTTCGATGAGAGTTCCTTTTACGATACGGTTAGCAGCAGTTTTTACTGTTACTTCGTCACCGATATTAGCTGATTCATCCTGCAAGAATCCTTTAGTCCACTGCTGAAAATCACATTTCTGAGTGTCTTCGGGGATTCTGCCAGTTCTTTCTTCTGCCTTGAGTACTATTGAGTGAATACGCACCCAATCGCCTTTTTTAGACATTTTGTCATCTCCTTTGAATATATTGATATTTTTGGGTCACCTTAGAGATGCCCTTTTAACCTTTGTATCACTATTAAATTTCATAATTCCAATCAGATTCAGTGGAAAATTATTTTAACACATTACTTGAGGCATTTAACTAAAAGAATAAAAACCCATTACCTATTAAACGAAGCAATAACATCTACTATTGTTTCTACATTATTATCCGTGTTAATACCCATTTCTTTCAACATATGGGAAACATCAACCGGGAGATCACTGCCATCAATAGGTTCATTAAGGCGACCACCCATAATCACATGGACACCCTCAAGATTGGCTTCCTTGAGACTTTCCAAAAGATTTTTTCCAAAGCTGTATGCAATACCATTATATGTGCTCATAAGAACCACATTGCTGCCCGTTTCAATAAGCGTATCGGCAATTTCAGCAACCGACACTGTCGTTCCAAGGTCAAATACATTAGCGCCAGCCTTTTTTAGTACATTCTTTATTATCTCTTTACCAAATTCATGAACATCCGTTGAACCCAGAACAATATTGATACCTGTCAATGGCCTTTCCTCTTCAAACCTTTGCTTTGAAATTACATCGTCCCGTATCTTATTTATTGTCTGGATAATACTTGTCGGGCGAATAGGAATTCTGCCTCTCATGGCGTTTTTATTACTTAACCCGGCACCAAATGCCACTTCAAGCTGTTCTGCACCAATAGCCTTAAGTGCACTTGCAACCTGGCCAGCATGATTAATATCTATGCCCAGATCATCCATAGCATTAATTACTCTTTCAAAGAAAGCATTTCCCCCAGTTACTAATATTTCAGCTTCAGAATTTATCTTTTCCCAATTAATGAACTTCTCATAATAAGGAGCCTTTTCTATCATCATATCTATTGTCTTATGGGCCTCCAATATTTCCTCTACAGATGGTACTCTCATAGCCTCTGTCAAAGGCACAGGAGCAACGGCGTATCCACTAGGATATTTCATCTGACAAACAATATCTGCCAGCGAATATGCACAAAGAGCTCCATAGTTTCTCGATATATCCATACCGTAGTCTATTGTATTACCATTAACGAAAGAGCCAGGAGTATCGTATTTATCAATCATAGTCATTGCCCTGTTAAAGACAATACGAAGCATAGAATCACTGAACAAATTACCATAGCAATGACTCACCCTTGCTCCCAGAAGGTCTTCAGCTATATATCTTTCCAGCTTTGCCCATCCCACAAGATTTGCAAGATCATGAAACTGTGCGCCATAGCCGTCATCTAAATTAGAATGAATAATAGCGCCATCATCTTTAAAATGAGCCATTATAGCTATCGCCTTCATATAATCCTCTGTACGATAAAGCTCCATATCGAGACCAGGGTATTCATATGTATAGTAATGGGCAAGGTTTCCGATAGTTGTAACACCAGCCCCAAGAGCATTAACCGTGTTATCAACTCCGTTTAGAGACCCAATCATATGATCACCAAGATGGGGTTGCACGGGTACAACTTGTCCTATGGCACTCCATTCATCCTGGGTCTTAAAAATAAGACCTCCACCAGCTTGGAATTTATCACGATAATTCTCAGGCACACCCATAATCCAGTCTAAGCACACTCCAAAACGATCTATAAAAGAACCTGCTTTTTCCAACTCTTCATATACTCTTTTAAAACCCTGCTCTGTCGTAGACCAGTCGTTCCATCCAATGTGGGTATGCTTCGTTATCTTTCCGGCCTTCATCATTTTTCGTTTGTACTCTCCTTCGGACTTAACACCATGCTTTTTCATAAACAACGTTTCTCCGATGGAAATACCCGACGCAATTTTTTCCGCGTCAGCCACAACAGACTGCATATCCGGCAGCTCATTCTCATTAAATCTTCTTTTTATTTGAATATCCATTTTAAATGTTCACTCCTTTTAAATTAGTCTAAGGCTTCTCTCCATTATAGCAAAGGCTGCTTCTTCATCGTATTTACGAAGAAGACCTGCAGCAAAGAGAACATAGTCCCAATCCACCAGAACATTAATCTTTTCGGGAAGTAATATATGGCCCTTCTCCGATGTATTTATTCTCACATTTTCCAATATACTAACAGCATCGTCTTCATTAACTATAATGCCGCCCGTTCCTACAATTGTTTTTATTTCCGTAAGGTTTTTACCACGCTGCACTAAACGGCAGCCACTACTAAATTCTTTTGCCACATAACCCGCATGACGTCTGGCAGAAATATTCACTGCATAGCATGCAATATTATGGTCTATTATCTTTTCCCTGCAATCATCTACTATATAATCTGTAAAGGTCGTACGTTTCTCTATTGCTTCTTTAAGAAATATTTCAGATATACCGCATCTTTCGGCAAAGTTTTTTTCCCCTACTTCCTTTACAAGACATATAGACGACTCTCTCATGCCCATATCCCCTTCTACTGTCCTTTTGGCAAAAGGCTCAGGCGTCCCTATAATTTTTGCGCCTGAAAAACTCTTATTTTCTATATATGAATAAATATCTGTAGTGGCCCCGCCAATGTCCGCCACCATAATAGTCCCCATGCCCGTTTTATTTTTTGTACCAAAGCACAGAAGTTCTCCTGCTGAAAGTATCGCTGCCGGTGTAGGAACAATAGGTCCATCCATTTCCTTTTGTACGGAGCCTACACCCTTCATATTGGTGATTCTGTTCATAAACAGTTCTCGAATTATATCTGCTGTAGGCTTTATATTTAAAGAGCTTACATCCGGTATTATATTTTCAGCTAAAAAACATTCTTTACCTTTGCTTATAAAAATTCTTCTTATGTCTCGAGCCACAGAGGAGTTACCCGAATATATTACGGGAATAGCCAATTTGCTTTCACTTAATACTTCTGCATTGTGAAGTAATCCGTGAGTATTTCCTCCTTCATAGCCACCACACAAAAGGAGTATTTCAGCCTCTGAACCCTCTATTGTCTCCAAATCTGCCTCGGAAATAAGACCAGCCATACTACATACTATCTTTGCACCAGCACTAAAGCTAGCATTTCTTCCAGCCTCAATACTTAAGGACTTAGTCAGTCCTACTACAGCCATTCTAAGACCACCTGCGGCACTGCTTGTAGCAAGTTTCAAAGCGGATCTAAAATTCTCATCGCCAATTGCAGCCCTTGCAGCATCAAAACACTGGTAAAGACCAATTGCCGCATCATAGCTCACTGTAGAAGGATACTTATCTGTAGCAACAACCTTACGTTCTTCTATATTAACGCATACCATCTTCGTATATGTACTTCCAAAATCTACTAAAACAGCAAACCTCAAGATAATCCTCCTTATAATGTATATTCTCTCCTAATCTTTAAGTGATGAAATTTCATAATTGACATTTCCAACATAAGAAAAAAGAGTATGGACACTGAGCCATTGAAAAATAAGTTTTAAATGGTAATGTGATTTTTAAATCTGAAAATATCATTTTATTCCAAGAATCTATCTATTATACAGTCATATATAGTCATAGCTTATCTTTACTTTTTCTTGGGATTAGGCTATGCTTATTTTAGATGTTGTGGATTAATTTATTCCTCCTCTCTCTATATGCTTAAATATATGCAAAATATATGCCAAGTAGAAACGAGATTGAATGAGCAGGCGATTTTGTGTTAAAATGGGGATAATTGTTGATAAGCTCTCCAAAAACTATCTTCAATTGCTAGGCTAAACCCTATTTATTGGGGTACAAAAATACCTTGCTGAGTAGTTTTTGACACATCTTTTTGTCCTAATTCGCACTTTTCAAGATGGATTTACATAAAACAAGGAAGTATCACGGAGATTCTTAAGCATCAAAGCCTTAGTGTGTCATTTTATACACGCACAAAGCGACGAGTGTATCATTTTTGACACTCAGATTAATGATTTTATGTCATTTTGTCTTATTTTGCATTGTATTCATACATATTTACCTGTTATTTCTTATTGGCATGTTTTTTGCTCTTATATATTCTTAAGATATTTTAACATATATAAACGAAAGGAAGTGTATAAAAATGAAAGCTAAAAAACTATTTAGAACTGTTGAGACACATACGTTAGGACAACCTACACGTAATGTTGTAAGTGGTTTTCGTAATATTCCAGGGGAAACCATGGCAGAAAAGTACTCCTACATGAAGGATCATGAGGATTGGTTCCGTAAACTATTATCTTATGAGCCTCGCGGTAGCGAAATCATGTCAGGAACTCTGATTACAGAGCCATGCACACCAGGAACTGATGTTGGGGTTTTATATTTTGAATCAAGCGGTTGGATGCCTATGTGCGGTCACGATACCATGGGCGTATCGGTGGCTTTGATTGAATCTGGTCTGGTTAATGTTAAGGAGCCGATTACCGTTATCAACCTTGATACGGCTGCTGGCGTGGTAAAGGTTGAAGCTAAGGTGGAGGATGGAGTTGTAAAAGAGGTTTCCTTCCTTAATGCACCAGCACTGGTCCTAAAGCGTAATGTTGAAGTGAATACAAGAGAATTTGGAAAACTGACTTTGGATATTTCCTGGGGTGGCAATGTATATGCAATCTTGCCTGTTGAAAACATCGGCTTGACAATCGAACCTCATAATTGTAACAAACTAATCGAGGTTGCACAGTCAATCGCAAAAGATATCAACGAACAGATAGAAATCCGCCATCCAGAGCTTCCGTTCGTAGATTGTGTAACCCATGTAGAGTTCTCAGGACCTCCAAAGAGCCCAGGGGCAGACATCCAGAACTGCGTAGTAGCTTTGCCTAAGGTTGTAGACCGCTCCCCTTGCGGTACAGGTACCTCTGCTAAGGCAGCGCTTTTATTTGACGAGGGTAAGCTTAAGGTGGGTGACAGCTTTGTTCACGAGAGCGTCATTGGTTCCCTGTTTAAGTGTGAAATCATTGAAGAGACTACAGTCGGTGGAATTACTGCTATTCGTCCAAGAATTACAGGCAATGCTTGTATAATTGGCTTCGCTACTTGGATATTAGATCCTAAAGACCCGTTCCCGGAAGGCTTTATGCTGGATTATTAAAATAATGTTTTTGAGGTTTTATTATGGCAAATGCATAAAAAATAGCTATACAATTTAATTGTATGCCCGTTTTACTGTGTGCTTACAAGTCTTGAATCAGCATTACGAGTATGTTAGAATTAAATTATCTCTTAGAACTTTGATTGATTTCGCAGGGGCGATATAAGAAAAAGAATCTTTAAGCCAGTGTTTTCAAGACTTAAAGATTCTGAGGGCATATATGGCTATTAAAGGAGGTCCTTCCGTGTTAGAAACAAAAAATCTTGTAAATAGTATTAAAGATATGGCTATTCGCAGTAGCCGCCAAAGAATCACGAGTAGAAACGCTTTAGTAAAAAATATATTCGAATTCCTTCGTAGACAGACTGATTTACAATGTGAACTACTACTTCTATGCACAGATGATGGCTTGATTTTGAGTTTTTCTGCGATGGATTTAGACTGTGATATTTCTGGATATACAGTTTCCATTGATTCTCTCCGTTCTCATCAGGATAGACCACTATTACATAATAGCTTAAAAGAATATATTATCGTTTCACCTAATCAACAAGAATTGGTACCTATTATTAATTCTTTGCTGAAAGATATTGACACACTGTTAAGAATATTCGATGCAAGTGAAAAGCATAATCAATATTTGCTTAATTACTTAGATTCAGTACAAAACTCGATTTCTTTATATGATAAGGATGCTAATTTACTGTTTGCCAATAATAATTTCTGCAAATATTTACAGATAGACGATAGGGATGCCGTAATTGGAATGCACATCCGTGACATAATGAATCGTGCTGGTATTAAAGCTTATTCCATGGAAAACAATTCAGACCATTTAAAGATGTTGGATGTCCTGAAAAATGGTAAAGAGGTCTTGGATTGGGAAGTAAGGCTAGAATCGCAGAAAACTCCTAATGTTGTTCAACTTGCTTCCAATGATATGTATCCTGTCATAAATAAGAATGGCGAGGTTGAAGGAATGGTGGAGCTTTCTCGCTCCCACCAGCAGGACATGAGGCGAACAAGGAAAATCCTAGGTCTCTCTGCAGAGTATTCTTTTGATGACATTATTGGCTCTAGCTCTGCTATAAAAAAGACAATTAGACAAGCGAAGGGATTTGCTAATAGTCCCTTTAACTTTCTTATAACAGGCGAAAGTGGAGTAGGTAAGGAGCTGTTCGTACAGTCTGTTCACAATTATAGCGCAAGAAAAAAGGGACCGTTTGTTGCATTAAACTGTGCAAGCTTTCCCGAGGGATTAATTGAAAGTGAACTATTTGGTTATGTTAGTGGCGCATTTACAGGCGCATCCAAGAAAGGGCAGATGGGTAAATTTGAATTGGCTAACGGGGGAACCCTATTCCTAGATGAAATTGGTGAGCTGCCTTATCATTTTCAAGCCAAGCTACTTCGTGTCCTTGAAACCTGGACGGTTACGAGAATCGGTAGCTCGCAGCCAATCCCAGTAAATGTGCGATTGATTGCGGCCACGAACAGAGATTTAAATGAAATGATATCCGAGGGACTGTTTAGACAGGATTTATACTATCGTTTAGCGGTATTAAATATTGAAATCCCGCCATTAAGAAAACGCGGAGAGGATATATTGATGTTAGCTGATACCTTTTTAAATCAGTCTGCGTATCCAAATAGCGATACTCTCAAGACATTAGATGCAGACGCCCAAAGGACCTTGCTTAAATACGATTGGCCAGGCAATGTCCGAGAGCTCAGAAATGTTATTAACCGAGCAACTATATTATCCAAGTCAAATGTGATAACGAGAGACATACTTGAGGCTTCTATGCATTCCAAGGGATATATGCTAAAGCATAGCACCAGTGAAACACCTGAGGATAGGTTAAATAAAAGGAGAATGGAAATCAATGCATCTTATGCCAATCTGCTAAGGGAGGCGCTTGATATTACTGATGGCAATAAAAAGCAGGCAGCAGAGTTACTCGGTATATCGAGAAAGACCTTCTATCGAATGCTGGAAAAATATAATTAGTTACTTAAACTTCGCAGCTATAAAACAGCCTATGAACCTGGAAAATTTAACATTGATTTTAACTATTATTTAGAGGTGGAAAATTATTTACTAAGACAAATAGGATTTACCCTTAAAATATAAGATAATGAAAAATCAAAATATATTGATTCTTGTACTAACATAGATTTTATTGATTCATTCATAAAAGATTTGAATTCATAAAACAACCCTGGCTCACACGAGCTAGGGTCTTTTTCTGTGCTTATTACCTAATTAAATTTTCTTATTCTAGAAACAACTCCATTTTAGAAGCAAACTAATAGATTTTTTCTATTGTTGAATGTGTATTTTGCAATGTTTATGGTTTTAATGTTATTTGATTTGTTGGGATTTATTGTGGTTTTTGGGATTATAGAACTATTTTAGTACCATAAGGTACTAGTACTAGTTAATAGAATTTTTATGAATCGAACCTATCGAGATTTTCCAGTAGTTCATTTTAAAACAATATTTGCTATTTTATAAATACTTCATTTCTAAAGCATTTAACATAACCTTCATCTATTTCAGAATCTAACCAATCCCTTTTAACCTGCTCTATGCTACTAATCTTTTCTAAATAATCCTCATTTTTAATAATATTTATACTTTCATCAAAATACCATTCCTTCGAAAATACTAAGATTTGATTTATCATGTGAAACACTACCATTAAAAAACATTATAGGTTTTTGCCCGTTTTAAATTTCTATTCTTTTATCATTAGATATAATTTCTAAATTTCCAGATACTCTGCAAACCTGGCACATCAAATCTCTCACGGGGATTAACTGCATTAAAAGGTAACGATAGAATAGATATTTTATAATAGAGTATTATATTAGAAAAAAATATTAAATTATAAGTATATCTTGCATTTCATTAATCATTATATCGTCATAGCAAACCTCTTGTTCTAATTGATGCCAATATCTGTGAATTTCATCTGCATTTCTAATTAGTTTTAAATACTCTGAGTTTCGCTTCATTGTATTAGAAATTACTTTAACACTATATCTAATAACACTAAAAATTTCCGTTATGTTAATTTCCCAGGGTGCTTTATTGATAATTACCTTACCCATATTTATAGCTGTTACTATAGTATGTGCAACTAGAAGCATTTCATTAAGTTTTTCTTTACTTTCTTGCTTGAACAGATGCTTTATTGCCTCGAAATTAGAATAATCATCATCTAATTCAAATTCATATTTATATTTTTGGATTGAATGCACGCTATGATAAACCCGCAAAATGACCTCAATAATAATAGTCGAAACTGATTGTATTATTACGTTTTTAATATTAAAACCATTTTGATATATATCAGCAGCAAATTTTCTTAATTCCCTATTATTGCTCTCTACAAGAAATGAGCTCCCAGGAAAAGGCAGACTACATGTAGATAATAAATCTGCAAACATATGCTTAGTATATCTTAATATTGATTCTATAGTTGATAGCTGTTCATAAGGCTTGCCATATTGATTTACAGATAATATAACTTTATTTGGGACTCCATCTATATATCGAATCCCCGCAAA
>JAAZMN010000057.1 GCA_012798795.1 Bacillota bacterium
AGTACTTGATGTACAATGGACAATTTAGATGCACCGAGAGCTTTACGCAGTCCAATTTCTCTGGTACGTTCCACTACATTAACTAGCATAATACTTAAAATTCCCAATGAACTAATGATGATTGCTACAAAGGCTAATGCACCTAAAAAAAGTGAAATTCCGGTAATCATCGATGAAAAAGCCCGACCGTACTCACTTAAATAATAGGCTCTTATTTGATATTCATCGTCTCCTAAAATTAACTGTGCATCATCAACTGCGGCATAGGCAGCTCCGGGTTTTGATTTAATATATACTTGATAGTATGAACGGTTATAGGAATAATCTCTTTCAGCCGTGCTTTCTCTACTGCCGACAGGTATTAGCATTGTTGCTTCTTGAAAAAATATCTGCAATAGCGGATCGAGAGGCTTATATACTCCGATAATCTCGAAGGGCAGATACTCATTTTCATATATAGCTGCAATCTGGATTGTCTGCCCGACTGCCGTTTGATTTGGGAACAGCTGCTTGCTTAAATCAGTAGAAATAACCGCTACCGGATTTTTTTGCTCCACATCCAGTGGTGTAAAGAAATATCCTTCCACTAACTCAAGTTCAAGGGTAGATAATGCTTCTGCTGAAACTTCCGCCATTCCTCTTAATCGATAGGTCAATTCATTATGCCTCAGCTGGGAGCTGTAAGCGTTTTCATATATAAAGACTGAGTCTATATTAGGACTTTCTTGCTTTAATCGGATTATATCTTCAATAGTAAAAGGGCGGCTCTCTCCCATTATGTTATGCTCATCCATGATGATTTCTTTTTCTAAATTAATGCTCGCCAAATTCTCGCCAAATTTATCTAGGGCTGCCTCAATTCGATGATTGGCCTGAAAGTTCATGGTAAGGATAGTGGCCACAATCCAAACTCCAAGACCAATTTGAAGTATAGTTAACAATGAGCGTAGCGGACGTTTTTTGATTAATCTACCGGTAAAAACAATTGATTGGAACATTTAGACACCTCCCAAAAAATAGTGAAAAGCTAATCGGTTCTTAATGCATCGACCGGGTTAATCTGTGCACCTTGATAAGCAGGGTAGATACCAAAAAGCAGGCTTACCAAAAGTCCCAATCCACAACCGGTTAAAATTTCCTTAAAACCAAAAACAAGTTTCATACCCGAGGCTATCCCGGGTATATTGTTTATAATCTGTAATAAACCAAAAGAAAAGAGAATGCCAAGGACGGCACCGATTATTCCTAACAATAATGCCTCTAAGAAGAATTGACTGAACACAGAGCGTTTATACGCACCTAAGGCAATTGATAATCCAACTGATTTTGTGCGCTTAAGAACGCGGGCCAGCATTAGATTGAGGATATTGATTACTGCGATCACTAATCCCAGCGAAGCAAATATTCCAATAATTATATAGATACTCTGGATCTGATCATCTGCGGACTGAGATGATAGGTAATAGTTTTGCACTATCGCTAATTCTCCATAGCGCTGACTTATCTCAGCTTGAATGATTTCAGCTGATTTAGCCACATCCATTTCTGCATCAACGCCGATTATAAAACTACCAAATTCTATGTCCCTATTGCCATCTGCAGCGGCTTCAGGGTAACGAGGTGCTGCTGTTACCGGAATATAGGCTTGTTTTGCTCTTTCATCAAAGAAAACATTCTGCTCTTGTTCTTCAGATAAAGGCGCTAAAACTCCTATAACCTCATATTGAATATCGCCATCAATACCAAACTGACTGATAAGCACCTGTTTACCAATTGGGGCTTCTTCAGGAAATAGCCGCTTTGCCAATTTATCAGTAAGGACAATAACTTGATTGCTTTTTTCAATATCTTCAGCAACAAACCAGTTGCCTAATGCCACTTCAAACTGTTTAAAATCAAAGTAAGGTAGGGTTGTGGCTGTAAGAAAAATAGTATCGTATTGTTCATGAATTGTTTCATTTTCACTGGTCCCCTGCACGTCACTTTCTTCATCTTTAACGGTGACAGTTTCATCAACTCTTCCGGATGTAAGAGATACATATCCCTCCTGGGGGAACTGTTGTGCATCTTCTTCATCGGACAAAGGCAGCAGTGGAGAAGGATAAGAGAAATTCTGTTCGACGAAAACATGCATTCCTTCAGGTAGTGAATTCTGCAGGTTATCTAATTCGGCTAAAGAAATCTGAAGTGGTGTTTCTGGTCGTTCTTTCACAATAGAAAGGATTGGTTCTTGACTGCTAAACGAGGAGAAATTGGCTGCACTATATATTCTAAATGTACGAAAATACTCGTCCCGGCCCATGACATCTGCTAGCTGAGACTGGGTATTAAAAACAATGGAAAGGATTGCTACAATCACAGCAATACCAAGTCCTATTGCAAAAACAATCAGTAGTGATTCAAAAAAACGCTTGCGGCAATGTCTTAGGGACCAGCTGAGTTTATCAATTAGAATCACCGCCGCCCACCTCCTTCATTATAATTACAATTTCTTCCTTTAATATAAATCCACATTTATCCAATAAATGCAGGGTATTCAGCAGGTAGTCGTAATAATTATGCTGCAGGTTATAATCAAAACTTAATAGATTTAGTTCATGTGCTAACAGTTTTATCTCGGTAACTAAACCTGCTTGATAATACTTATTACTGATAACTAGATTGTCATATTCATCACTGATACTTGTTTTTATAGTCTCTCGCTTATCTAACAGCATCTCCATGGTTTCCAGCCGCTGAATTATTTCATCGAAAATCTGTTGTTCAGTGTCAGCTAGATTTAACTCAGCTTGAGCTAATTTAAGTTCTGCTTTTTCCAGCTCCAGTGACTGCGGATACAGCTGCTTAGAAGCAGTAAGCGAAAGAGACCACGTTGTCTTGCTGCTAATATTTTCTGGTTGATTCCAATTTAAATAAGCGCTTGTTTCTATGTTCCAGCCTAAGGACTGTTTTACAAGGGTAAGCTGATTTTCTGCTTGGGCAAGATTATTCAAAGCTGATATTCTTTTGCTGCTGTGTGCAAGAGCTAAATCAATAAGCGTATGCTGATCATAATCTAGAATATAGGCAATTGGTTTGAGCAGAGGATCATAAACAGTGTCAGGCTGATTTAATAAATGACATAACTCTCGATTCTGCTGCTTAATATTGATGGTTAAATCTGAAATTGTCTGTTCAGTACTGCGAATTTGTGTTTGCAGTCGCTGACTTTCTCCAGTGTCCTTAATAACTTCTGTTGCTTGATACGCTTTTCTTAAATACTGCAGGCGAAACTGCTCTAAATCAAGCTTATCTATGTATTTTCGCAGTGTAATAAAAGTCTGAGCGACATTTAGCACTAAAGCATTGGTAGTTGTAATCTCCGGGTCTATTCCCACTGCTTCTTCTGTTTTTTTCGGTGCAAAAAACTGATAATCAAAAGATATGTATCCACTGGGTTTAGTTTCAGGCGTCAATTCACTGAAATTTGCGTTAAGGTTTCCAGTAATTTTAGTGTGATCACTAATGGGCAGTGTCAGCGTAATTAGCCCTTCAGCAATTTTATTTTTTCCGCTTCCTAAACTTATGGGAATACCAGTAAAACTCAATTTTGGGGTATGTTTTTGCTGTAACTGTTTTTCCTTTTCCAACAGTTTGTTTTCCCACATAGATAATTCATATTGGGAATTTTGGGCAAAAGCAATGTCGACAGCATCCAACAGCGATAAGGAAACTATTTCAGCTGAAGCACTCAAACATGAAAAACACCATAAGAGTAAGAATATAAATCCGCCTGTGATCATTCGTTTATCATTCATAACTTTCCCCCCACAGCGGTTCAGGTTGACCTATTTGTACTAAAAAGTTGCTGCGGGCCTGACTGTAACTCGAAAGAGCCTGGGTATATGCATTTTCTGCCTGGGCTAATTTCTCTTGTTGAGTAACTACTGCTTCATTGCTGATTACACCGGCAGCATATTTAGCTTCTTCAGATTGCAGTATCTGCTGCTCTAGCTTAAGCTGACGTGTTTTTGTATGTATATCTGTTTCTGCATTTTTTAAACTATAAAAATCACTGCGGATTTTAAAGTATAGTGATACTTTCGCCTGTTCCAGCTTGATTTCTGCTTTTTCCTGTTCAACTAAGGCTTTTTCTAAGTCGACGGGAGGTGTATATGGATTGTCGGCAGCTTTAACATTCTCGATAGCTTTTGATACTGCTTCTTCTGCTGCAGCGATGGATTGGTCAAAATCTAGGGCTAACTTATATGCTTCTTCTAATTCCATATTGAAGGGTTTAAATTCAAAGACTATCTGTTCTGTTAGTCTTACTTTATTAGCTAAGTCTATACCAAGGATGCGGTTAAACTCTAGATATTTAGTTTCTAAAGAGATTAATTCTTTGTTATAACTATTCTTCGCATTCAGCAGGTTGTTTTCTGAACGCTGAATATCCAAGGATGAAATAACTCCAGCATCATACTTGGTTTGATCGATTTCAAATTGTGTTTCAGCTCGACTTAAAGCTCTCTGCTGATCGGTAACAGCGGCTTGATGCTGTAGTAAGTCATAATACATTTTTCTAATAGATGTAATTAAATCACGTTTACTGTTATCAAAGCTCTGTTGCTGTTTTTCCAGGGTTTCTTGAGCTGTTTCAATCATTTCTGCATCATTTATTAAAACAGCACGATTAAATGCAGCTTTGGCTTGTTTAAGATCTAAAGCTGCAAGATAAAAATCAGCATTTTGTTTCAAAGCCAATTCAACGGCTTGATTTAGATTAACCTCGAAAATCTGCTCTTTATCTGCAGCACCTGCTAAGGAATAGCTTGATAATAAAAAGACAATTAAAAACAGTATTCCGCAGAAACGAGCATGACACTTAAACATTTTACCAGCCTCCTTTACATATTAG
>JAAZMN010000058.1 GCA_012798795.1 Bacillota bacterium
GATAAGAAAAGTGTTTGGCAGCATAATGGTGTTGTCGCTCATACTGACTTTTACAGTACTTTCATCCCTTTCCGCGGCAAGTGAAGGAAATGTAACCATTCTCTTTACCCATGACTTACACGATCACCTACAACCTTATACCACCGTGCAAAAAAATGGAATCACTACGACCTTAGGTGGATTTGGAAAATTGCAAAGTGCTATAAAAGAAGAAAGAGATAAAGATCCGGATCTCATCTTGGTAGACGCCGGGGATTTCTCTATGGGTACTCTCTTTCAGACAATTTTTTCCAGCCATGCTCCCCAGCTTAGGATCATGGGACAAATGAGCTACGATGCAATAACCTTCGGAAATCATGAGTTTGATTTTAGAGCAAAGGGTTTAGCCGATAGTTTGACCGCAGCAAAAAGCAGTGGAGAGCCATTACCACGGATCACAGCTGCTAACATATTCTTTCCAGTAGATAAAGAAGGTAAGCTCACTCCCTCCTTAGCAAAGCTTAAAAACGCTATGGATAACTACAAAGTGGAAGACTATCTTATCATAGAGCGAAAAGGCATTAAAATAGGCATATTTGGTTTAATGGGAAAGGATGCTGCGTCCAATGCTCCCATGTCTGAAGTAAAATTTCTTGATGCAATAGAAAGTGCTCAGCGAGTGGTTAATATTTTAAAAACTAAGGAAAATGTGGATCTTATCCTTTGTTTATCCCATTCCGGTACTGGTGGGTTCAGTCCAAAAACAGAAGATGAAATTTTGGCCAAAAAGGTTCCTGAAATCGATGTTATCATTAGCGGACATAGTCATACCAAGTTAACAGAACCTCTAATAGTAGGCAATACCATCATAGGATCTTCAGGCGAATACAGCCAAAACTTAGGGATAATTAAAATCACACAAGATCCAGACGAGAGCTGGATTCTCAAGGAATATGCCCTCAAACCAATTGATGAAACTATCCCTGAAGATGAAGAAATAGCTGATATGATCAGTTATTATCAGCACATTGTGCAAGAGAGCTATCTTAATAACTTCAATTTAGAATTTGATGAAGTATTAGCTCGCTCGCCTTTTAACTTTACTCCCGCTGCACAAATCGGACAAAAACATACCGAAGAACCTTTAGGCAGTTTAATTAGCGATGCCTACATATACGCTGTTCAACTTGCTGAAGGCGAAGATTATGAACCTATAGCGGTTTCTCTCGTTCCCAATGGAACTATAAGAGGTTCTATTGTAGAAGGAGATGTTTCTGTATCCGATGTTTTTATTGTCAGCTCTTTAGGTATAGGGAAGGACGGTACTCCTGGCTATCCCCTTGTTTCAGTATACTTGACGGGAAAAGAACTAAAGACAGTGTGCGAAGTAGATGCCTCAGTTACTCCTATTATGAAGGCTGCACAACTGTATATGTCCGGGATTAGCTACACCTTTAATCCACACAGGCTGATCTTCAACAAGGTTACTGATGTTAACCTGCAGCATCCCGATGGAAGTTTAGAGGAAATCGACGATGATAAGCTTTATCGCCTGGTTGCTGGATTGTATTCTGGGCAAATGCTGCCTGCTGTCAGCGATAAATCCTTTGGCTTATTATCCCTTGTTCCTAAAACCAAGGATGGTACCCCGATAATCAATTTTGAAGATCAGATCATTACAGACCATCAAGGACGGGAAGTAAAGGAATGGTATGCTATTGCCCAATATTTAAGATCCTTTGATCTAGAAAACGGAATACCTGTCATACCCCTGAGTTATAGTGAAACCCAAGGCAGAAAAATAGTTGATAACAGCAAAAACTTATTGTTATTGCTTGGAAAACCAAATAAGATAGCTATCGTTGTTTATCTTATCTTCCTGGCTTTGGTAGTAGGCCTTTGCTTCCTGATTATTCAAGTAGCTAAACGGTACATAGAAAAGAGAAAGAATAAGTATACTGCAATAAAGTAAGGGAGCTTAAGTGAAGTCTAAAATATAGATCACAAAAAACTCCAAGGAAATGATCTTTGGGGTTTATTTATTTTACCACAAACACTATGGTGAAGCATATTCAAACTGAACAATATGAGCGGTATGTTTCGGGTAAAGAGAACACGAAAGTTAATCTACGACCGGTCTGGAAAGAGTTTTGAAGAGGCTAGGCAAGCAATGGTGGAATATAACGGCAAGAATAAAAATGACAGATGGAAAGCTACGCGACGGATTGAAAAGGATATACGTGCAAATCTGCGAGATATTGAGCTTGAACTACTAAACAAGGCCGATTGTATCATCACCCCCCTCACGCTATATCGGATAAGGGAACAGGCGTTCTTGAAGATCTTGATTCCGCACTGGAACCGCCATCTTTCGAGTGTTGATATAAAAATAGATCAAGTGAGTCAGGATAGTCCATCGTATATCTACACCTCTGCCGGCCACCCCGATCTCATGTTGTTGATCACACATCATGAATTGGCATACAATTTTGGTAATATTCTGCTTGAACAACTTCCGCTCTTGGAGTTGACCGCGAGAAACGTGGTAACGAGAAGCGTTTTATATCAAACGCCGTCTTCTCTCCGCTTGGTTCTTGCGGCCATCAGAGATAATGCCCCCACTTTAGGCCTTCAAGTGGAGGAAGTTGATGAAATTGTTGGAAGAACTATTCTTAGAAGCATAAAAGACCAGACCTATCTGCAGACCAATATTAAGGGATTGGCCGAAAAAGCCGCCCATATTGTTTTGTACCAAGAAGGCCGTAAGGCATTGGAGGGATATTTGCAAGGACACAATGTTCAGAGATTAACCACTGAACAACTGAGACTGCAAAGAGACGCCGCTAGGGAGTTTGCAGAATCCCAAAGGATTGATCGAAAAAGGGTCTAGGCAAATAAAAATAAGGCTACCCAAGAAAGGCAAACCGACATTTACGGGAATAGGATGTGCACAATTGTAGACCCGCGTTTTTAAATCCCTAAAAAGAGCACGATTACATCACTTTGTTTTCTGGTCTGATCATCGATAGCGGGTTTCTATGTGCCGTATTCCACAGCTTTTTTTGATCTGCTTATCTCTGGAGTTTTGCCCAGTAAAGTTAATTTGTGGTAATAAAGAGAAAAGAGCCCCATAACCCACGACATTCATGCCAACACCATAAGGCCGTCTTTATGTAGAGTTCGTAGGGTTCATTTAGAGGTCAAAAACCAACCTCTATACGTGTAAACACTTTAGTAATCGGCATCACCAAGGTTTTGTAGAGGTCATAGAGTTATTTGAAACCTCTTAGCTGGCTGAGAACAAAGTGCTTCAGATGACACCGTAATAATATTATAGTAAGGCTAAATTCACCCCTACAACCTCTACGAAGTCTCAAGATAGCGTGTCCATTATAGTTTACAGGTGTAGAGGTCCAAAGCAGCATATGGCGGGTGTTTCGGCATTATTTTTAGAGTGCGATAGCAGTGGTGACAGGAGGGAACTAATCGGATATCAAGATTGGATATTTATGAATCACCTTTTCGTCTATTACAGTCAGCACAAAGCATTTGACAATTGTCTGCTATAGTTTTACCACCCTTGCTCCATGGAGTTATGTGATCCGCTTGCATCTCTTCGATTTTAAAGTGATTTTTGCACTTAACACAAATACCCCCTTGTCTTTCATATGCCATCCGTGCCATTTTCGGGGTGAATGCTCTAATGCTGAGGTGTCGCTCATCACCATCAAATAAGTATTCATATATGCCTGAATGCTTTGTAACATCCTCATTATCTATGAGTTCAACAATGCGAGCTTCAAACTCTTTAGGATCATACTTTTTATCGCCGTATTTGTTATAGAACCCCCCCCACTCAAGCCCTTTCATCTCCTTTCCACGATACACAGGAAAAGTTACTTCAACCCAATTAATAACACTCTGAAAATACAACCACAATTCATTACAGTTTGTATCATGTTGATGCTCTGCCATATAATCTTCAATTTCCCTACCATCGCGTGCGGCCAACCAGCGAATGGCCGTTTCTAGATAACTTTGGCGAATTGATGCCCCATTCAAATAGTTACTCCCTATGTTATATGCGGGGCAAGCCGGCTTACTAAAGTATTTCTTGGCTTCTGTTAGCCATTCCCCAGTATAAATAGCATTTCGCAGTTCTTGAGCGGTCAACTGCTCTCCTGCTATATTTATTATTTTGAACCAATCTAGCTTCTCCTTATCTGTTCCCTCACAGATGTAGATCATTAGGCGGTAGTTTAAGATGTGTTGCTTTTCTGTTTCTGTTAAGTTATGAAATCCTCGATGCTCTATAGAATAATCACCATTCACATATTGGCAAATACTAATTGTCCGTTGTTGCCCATCTAGAAGCTCGAAGCCCCCGCCATCATTTTTTACCCAATACATTACATTAAGAGGGAAATTTTTCTGCACCGTGCGAATTACTTCATCGCGTTGTTTATCTTTATAAATAAATTCCCGCTGAAAGGCAGGTCGAATATTAAGCCGTCCACTATAGCCAATGACACCATTTTCAGCACTATCGACATACCCCTCTACGATCTCTCTTATAGGTATTTCATACAATTTGATTTCCATTTTTAGCACACCCTTCTTTTTTTCTACGACGAATCAATAATCGTGTATAAAGGGCTTTCCCATTAATAAAGTTAATGTCGTCCGAAAAGTCTTGACCATCATGATAACGACTTGTACCCAGAAATTCGAACTGTTCAGGATTATAATACTGCATAAAAGTGATGGGAACACCCATAACTCCATAATAATCACAAGGGATATTGGCAGTTCTACCTACTTCGATTGCATCATAATTATCGTATTTTGGATAAGCATCCGGGGAGTATTTTTTAAACAATGGCATATCTTCATGCCGCTTTTCGATATCAAGATTTGTAAACCAACAAATATTGCCCATTCTTCGCCACTTTTGACCATTTTCATCGATCTTGAAATCGGTCTTTTTCTCCTCATATGAATCTGGTACCATAAACCAGAAATGACCGTTGTTGTATCCCAGCCAAACTCTGTTATCTCGAATCAAAGGATATATTTCGCGATAGGTTATCGCATTTTGGTTGCCTATAATAACAAAATCTTTTTCGTAATTAACAAGCTGGGCCATATACTCTCTAAATAACGAAAACGGTGGATTAGTTACCACGACATCCGCCTGTTTTAAAAGTTCAACGCATTCGGTCGAGCGGAAATCACCATCGCCTTGCAAAAGAGTAAGAATATTATTTCGATTTGTTAAAAGATACTCGACATCGGCAAGATCAACCCGCCCATCATTGTTTTCATCCGTCACCTCGGTTATCTCTATTTTATAAGGTTTTCTCTCGTGTACTGCCTCATCCAAAGCCATTTCCTTTTTAAATAGGTTTAACTGGGTGTAGACTACTGGTGATGATGCATAGCATGTTGCAATTAACTTCTTTAGGCCTAGCGAATTGAAGTTCATTGCAAAGGATTTAAAAAAGTTACTCTCAAAGGGATCATCACAGTTGCAAAAGATTACCTTTCCCTTGAAATGTTCTTTGTAATGCCTTAGTTCACTTTCTATTAGAGACAATTGTGTATAAAACTCGTCATGCTTGTTTCTAGCCGAACCATGTAAGTTCTTATTTCCACGCAAATCACAAACCTCCATCTTTTACCCATTCTTTTGGTTCCACACTTCTTTTTATCGACTACTAAAATCGCCATCCTTCTACTCTGTGCGACCAACACATACGAGAAATCGGATGATCCTTCACAATGATTCCTTTTCGCTCCTCTTTCACTTGAAATAAACTACCCTGTTGATGAACTAACATTTTATCTTCTTCAAAGGGGTTCCCCTACAAAACGATCCGCGCACAAAGCGAAGGTTGATAAGGCATTTGTACCGCTGATGCGATGATTATCCTCAGTGACTAGAACCAAAACCTGTTTTATGTGTGGATTTACAGCCTTACTCTCCCTAATCAGGTTCCCGTTTACCGAAACACGCGCTACTACATTCAAATGCTGTTAACATTTTCCACACCCTTCCACTCAAATCCCGCCTCGCCCCCCATTTCCACTACCTACAACGCCCCCACACCCACTGAAGGCCCTCCCACACCCGCTGCAAGAATTACTGCTAATAGTGTTATAAGACTAACAGAAGGAGGTGCCCCGTATAGGGCCCCTCTCGAACTTTTCGTTCTTGGAGCTAACACCGCCATCCAGCTTTACCAAATCCTTAGAGAAAGGAAGTGATGCCGCTACGCTGGTTTATCTTGGGTTTTCTTGCTGGGATCTTAATCATCGCGCTAACCAAAGTAGACCAATTCTTAAATTTTTCAGAGAACCTTGGAGCATTTCAAAGACAGGAGCCTGAAGGGAGCCAATAGGGCTCCTTTTTTGATGAAGGGAGTGAAAGAACATACGAACACAACTACCAACACTTGGTGTTGCGGACTTTGTAGATGCGGTATGTTTCATCGTAGAGTTTTTCAAACAACTGGGCTGGAATCCTGAAGTACAAGAGCTTGACCCACGTAAGATTAAAATGCATCCAGAGATGCGGAATCACTATTGTGAGCTGTTTAAAAAGCTTGGCGGCACTAAAGTGGGGCTAAGTTGGATGAATTTTGGATCAGCAGCTGACGAATCTAATGAGTTTAAGCTTGATAAAAACGATATTAGGATACTAAACGGGGCGATTGATTCACAAGGCTTATTAAAGCCCCCGAAATATTATTTCCCACTGAAAATATGTCAAAAAATATATCAAACCTTAAAACTCGTCCTCTATGAGAACAACAAAAAAAGACCACAACCCTCGTTGCAGTCTTGATTTCAAATGGCGCGCCCGACAGGATTCGAACCTATGGCCTTCTGATTCGTAGTCCGTTTCAAGGCTTTCCACCCATCTGCGTAGACGTCCATATCCGGTTGTTTAGCTGGGCATATATAAATTTTCATTCCGTGGCTGACCATAGAAAACC
>JAAZMN010000059.1 GCA_012798795.1 Bacillota bacterium
CTTCATCCTCAATTAATTCAGCAAAATGAGAAATTATTTCATTGGCAATCTTAACTTGCTTCATTACGCCCTTATCAGAAGACCTATAATAATTTAATCCTTTTCTTAATACCTTGCTTAAATAAGTGGCTAAAACTAAATCAGCATCAACATAACCGATAATTTCTTTAATTACATCGATATCCTCAGCATTTTCATTAATTAATTGATTTATTTCTCTGTTAAGGACGTGTTCGTATAGACCTTTTTTAAGTTCCATATTAACAGCTCCTAAACGGCATTAACTGCCTATGTCTTCGCTGCAGTTATCTGTATTCCCTTTTAAAGTCCTATCCTAAAACCTTTTTAGCAATAGCCACCGCCACTCTTGCATCCTCAGCATAAAAATCTGCTCCTATCTTATCAGCATAGTCTTGGGTTAATACTGCTCCGCCCACCATAACCTTACAGCTTGGATAAGCTGCCTTAAGTACGGTAATTGTCTCTTCCATACTTTTTACGGTAGTAGTCATCAGGGCACTGAGTCCTACCAGCTTAACCTTGTTTTTCACAGCTTCTTTCACTACTTTTTCCACAGCCGTATCTTTTCCTAAATCAATTACCTGAAAACCATAACTTTCCAGCAGCACTTTAACGATGTTTTTCCCAATGTCATGGATATCCCCTTTAACAGTAGCCAATACAATTTTGCCTTTAGAAAGCTTTAGATCCGCACTTTCACCCAACTTCTCTTTTATGACTCGAAGTGACTCTTTTACAGTTTCTGCAGATTGAATTAACTGAGGCAGAAAAATTTCCCCGTTCTCATAGCGTTTTCCTACTAGTTCCAAAGCCGGCGTTATATCTTCATCAATTATGCTTAAGGGGTCTTTTGTCTGCAGTAGACTACCGGTTACTCTTTTGACTTCTTCACTATTTCCCTGCACTATTACATTGAATAAGTCATTATCTGTTGCTTTAAACATGAATCCGGTTTTAGTATCCTGCACAGCAGCGGTCCCTAAATAGTTGCGTGCGCCTCGATCATCACCGCATAATACTCTAAAAGCCTTAATGGTATCCATCACAGCTTGATCCAAAGGATTTATTATAGGTAAATCCAAACCTGCAGTAAGACCAACGGCTAAAAAAGTCCTGTTCAAAATATCCCTATTAGGTAAACCAAAAGATATATTGGATACACCTAATACGGTCTTTACACCTAATCTCTCCTTGACCAACCTAATAGCTTTAATAGTTTCCATAACACTTTCTTGTTCAGCAGCTGCTGTTAAGGTCAAACAATCTATATATACATCTTCTTTAGCAATACCATGTTGTTGAGCTCGTTTAACAATTTTCTCAGCTATTTTAAATCTTTCTTCCGCCTTTAAAGGAATTCCTTTTTCATCTAAGGTTAAGCCGATAACTGCGGCACCGTATTTCTTCACAAGGGGCAAAATCTCATCTAATTTCTTATCTTCGCCGGTTACTGAATTGACAACAGCTTTACCATTATAGACTCTCAGACCACTTTCTATAACCTTAGGATTATTTGCATCTATCTGCAGCGGTACATCTAAGATAGCTTGAAGTTTTTTAATAACTTTTACCATGGTTTCCGCTTCATCTATTTCAGGTAAACCTACATTTACATCTAATATATCTGCCCCTGCTTCAACCTGCTTGATGGCTTCTTGTAAAACATAATCGATATTTTCACTTTTCAAAGCTTTTTTAAAGGCTTTCTTTCCTGTAGGATTAATTCTTTCTCCGATTACCTTTATTCCATCTATAAAAACTGTCTTTGTCGGTGTACATACAGCACTATAAGAACTGATTGTACGTTTTGGTACTGTAATATCCTTTGTCATCTCTGCCAGACATTTTATATGCCGGTAATCAGTGCCGCAGCAACCACCTATAATTCCTACACCTTTCTGAGCAAATCTGCGTGCAAATCTGCCAAACTCTTCCGGGGAAAAATCGAATACAGCTGCACCATTATGGATTTTTGGCAGTCCGGCATTAGGCTGTACAATCACCGGCACTTTAGCTATTTCCAATACTCTGTTGATAATAGGTTCTAATTCTTCAGGGCCCGATGAACAGTTGACACCCAGAGCATCCACACCCAATCCTTGTAAAACCATAACCATAGAATCCACACTACAACCGGAAAATGTTCTCATGTTTTCTGCAAAACTCATAGTACAAAACACAGGCAAATTAGAATTTTCTTTGGCTGCAAGTACAGCCGCTTTTGCTTCATAAAGATCTGTCATGGTCTCAATTAATATCAGATCCGCACCGCTTTTTACGCCTTGGACTATCTGCCTTTTAAAAAGCTGATAAGCTTCGGTAAATTTAAGCGTACCCATAGGTTCCAGTAATTCTCCCAGCGGACCTACATCTAAAGCGACAAGCCCCTGACTATTGCCTATGGCTGTTTTGGCATTGGCTAACCCTTTGTCAATTACTTCTTCTACCATAAATTCGGTATTGCGTAATTTTATCTCATTAGCACCAAAGGTGTTTGCAGTAATCACCTTAGCTCCTGCATCCAGATAACCTCGATGAATATCTATAATCAATTCCGGTGAATGTATATTTAGAACTTCCGGTAGTTCTCCACTTTTCAAACCTTTAAATTGAAGCATAGTACCCATAGCTCCATCAAAGACTAAAACCCCTGCTTTTAATAACTCTTTGACATTCACGCTAATCAATGTCCTTTCTGTTATTGGCAAATTTTAATACAGTACTAATATTCTCGGTTATTTTTCGCGCAATATACGGATTATTCATAGTGTAAAGATGAATACCCCTCACTCCCGAAGAAATCAAATCAATAATCTGCTCCACAGCATAAGCTATACCGGCATCCTGCAGTGCCTGTTGATCATGTTCATATTTGTTCATGATTTTTATAAACTTGTTTGGAACCGCAGCTCCGCAGAGAGAAACAATTCTTTCGATCTGCCTCTTATTGGCTGCAGGCATTATACCGGCTTGAATTGGAATATCTATGCCTTTCTGTAGTGCTAAATCCATAAAATCATAAAAATAATTATTATCAAAAAACAGCTGAGTTATTAAGTAATCTGTACCAGCATCTACCTTGATTTTTAATGCTTCAATGTCTTGTTGAAGACTATCTGCATCCATATGTCCTTCCGGATAGCAGGCAGCAGCTATTCCAAATCCATTTTTCTGTTTTATATATTCAATCAGTTCATATGCATAATTAAATTCCCCTATGGCCTCAATCTGTTTGGGAATATCTCCTCTCAAAGCTAGAATGTTTTCAACACCCTGTTCTTTTAAGTTCTGCAAAATAATATCTACTGCAACTTTGCTGGAATTAATGCATGTTAAGTGAGCTAAAGATTCAATGCCGTATTTATTTTTGACCAATGACGACAACTCGGAAGTTCTGTTATCACTAATATTTCCACCGGCTCCATAAGTTACACTGATATAGTCAGGTTTTAAATCCTGCAGTGCAGCTAAAGTTTTATAAATAGTTTCTATTGGTGAAGTAATCTTGGGTGGAAAGATCTCAAAAGAGAAAACTATTTGTTTAGCTTCAAACATTTTTATAATCTGCATATTTAACCTTCTCTCTATAAAAACTAAAAAGCCTCTTAACTGAAAGAGGCTCTGATTTCCGACTTATCTTTCAGCTTTTGCTGCTGCAGGATTTAGCACCAGGTATGACACTGCATACTGGTTGCCGGGTTTCATCGGGCCTTTCCCTCCACCACTCTTGATAAGATAATATGCATTTTTAATGATTATAGCAGAAAACTAATAAAATGTCCATTAAAACTAATTACCCGTTTTTATTTCACAGCCTGGATATAATTATATACAAGATTCAATTGTGTAGTAAGAAAATAACTACCAAAAATCTTAAAACATTTCAATACAAATTAGCTGATTAGTGTTACCATTAGAATACCACCTTGTGCTTGAGAAATGTATTTTGTTTGATCAAGGGAGAAAAACAGATGTTTAAAATAAGAGTATATCAAGGAGAAAACGAGAAAATAATTACAGCTGGCAAAGGCGAAAATCTTCTAGAACTTTTGCTGCAAAATAGTTACATTATAGATTCCCCATGTGGTGGCATGGGAATTTGTGGTAAATGCAGAGTAAAAATAATTGACGAGTTTGCAGAAAATACCCAGTATCGTTTGGCTTGCAAAACTATTATAGATCAAGACATGACAGTAGAGATACCCGATATCCATGAAAGAGCTGCCCAAATAGTAACTGAAGGTGAAGTAAATACAGCAGTTAATCCATCCGTTAAAAAAAGAGCAGTAGAACTTAAATCACCTGACATTCAAGAGCAAATCAGTGATGTAGAACAAATAGAAAGTAGTATCGGGGCTATTGGCTCCATGCCCAACGATATAATGCCGCACATATCTAATGTTCTTCGCAGCAGTGATTTCAAGGTTACAGTAGCAGTGTATGAAAACCAAATTCTATCTGTCGAACCATATAATACGGAAAATAAGAAATATGGGATAGCAGTTGATATAGGAACTACAACAATTGTAGGTTATTTGATGAATTTAAGCACGGGAGAACAGATAGGTGTATATTCCTCATTAAACCCCCAATCAAAGTACGGAGCGGATGTGATAACGAGAATAGACTATACCCTTAATTCTAATGGATTGACTCAGATGACGGACTTAATAAGAAACGCAATAAACCGTATGATCAACCACTTTTGTCAAAAATATGAAATTGCAGCTGAAAACATATATGAGATAGACATCGTGGGCAATACAGTAATGATGCATATATTTGCAGGATTACCTGTGAAAAACATTGCTCTATCGCCTTTTGTCCCTGTCGTGTGCAGAAAGATTGAATTTACTGCTAAAGACATAGATATCAATATATGCAGCGGCGGAAAAGTTGTCATACTTCCCAGTATATCCAGTTATGTTGGGGCGGATGCTGCAGCAGCAGCATTAGCCTGTAATATGCATAAAAGCGAAAAGGTAAATCTTTTAATCGATATTGGTACTAATGGTGAAATAGTGCTTGGCAGTAAAACCAATATGCTTGTGTGTTCCACCGCTGCCGGTCCTGCCTTTGAAGGAGCCCGAATTGAATGTGGGTTAGGTGGAGTCCAAGGTGCAATCAATAGAGTGTTTATTGATGATAATATAACTTATAGTACCATAGGTGGAGCATCGGCAAGAGGAATATGTGGTTCCGGTATCATAGATGTAACAGCACAAATGCTAAAAGCCGGCTTATTGGAACCTTCCGGCAGAATGCTAACTCCTAAGGAGGTTTTGGAAAAATTCCCAAGTAATATAAGTGATAAAATGTTTTTAAAACATGAGCAGCCGGCACTTCTATTAAAAAAAGGTGAAAATGATAATTCTCAAGATATATATATATCGCAAAAAGATATAAGAGAAGTACAGCTTGCTAAAGCCGCCATTGCGGCAGGCATTGCAATATTGATGAAAGAGATGAGTATTTCCTATAATGATATATCCTGTGTGTATTTAACAGGTGGATTTGGAAACTACATGGATTATAGAAACGCTCTAAAAATCGGTCTTATACCTGAAGCTTTTAGGGATAAGATTTATACTATAGGAAATGGAGCAGGAATGGGTGCCAAAATAGCACTCTTATCTAAAGACGGCAAAGCCGAAACAGAAATCATCAAAGAAAAAGCCAAGTATATAGAACTATCTGCAAGAGAAGATTTTCAGGAATACTTTATCGACTTTTTGAATTTTTAGGGATAAAGCCCAAACAAAAGCCTAAGAAAAAACAAAAAAGGGACTTAAAAGATGAGTATAAACATTTTAGATGCTATTAATTTTCAAGTGGACACTAATTCATTGTTAGAAACATTTCATATAAATGCAGAAAGTGATGTGGCTCGGCAGTTAGCAGCACTGGCACATACAGCAAGTCAAATTGGAAAACCTAAAGCTGTATATAAAGAAGCAGTTATAGAAGCTAAAGGTCATGATTATATAATAGTAGATGGTATTAAATTAACCAGCCAGATATTAAGGACTAATCTTGAATCGACCCAAAAAATATATCCATATGTACTCACATGCGGCAGAGAATTGGCTGATTGGGCCGATACATTAGATGACATGTTAGCAGCATTTTGGGCGGATAAAATTATGGAAATGGCATTAGAAACAGCAGTCACTGCTTTTGAAAGTCATTTAGAAACTCACTATAACCCTGGTTCTATCTCTAATATGAATCCTGGTTCTTTAGAAGATTGGCCTATCAGCCAACAAAAAAAGCTGTTCAGTATTTTAGGTGATCCACTAAATAAAATTGGAGTCCAACTGACAGACAGTTATCTTATGCTGCCGTTAAAGTCTTTGAGCGGAGTGCGTTTCCACAGCAGTATAGAATTTGTTAACTGCCAACTCTGCAGCAGAAAAAATTGTCCCAACCGAAGAGTAGAATACCATCGTAATGCAGCAGAAAATTATAATTTGAAAAATAAAAAATAGGAGGTTTTAAAATGAATTCATTGGAGAGAGTTAAATTAACTCTGCAGCACCAAACAGCAGACCATGTACCTGTATACCCACTTATAAATAGTATCTCTCGAAAATATCTCGGTATTGACTATGCCACATGGACGCAGAACACTGAACTATGTGCCGAATCAATTATCAAGGCCACTGATTTGTTAAATGTAGATGCTGTGTGTTCTTTAGTGGACCTTTCGGTAGAAGCTGCTGATTTTGGACAGAAGATTGAATATCCAAAAAATAGAGCTGCTCACCCTGACTCAAATAATAGACGAATAAAATCAATTGCAGATTATAAAACTATAGAACCGGTAAATCCAAGAAAAACTCCAAGAATGAGTGAACATATTCGATTGTGCGATAAATTAGTAAAAGCTAAAGGCAGAGAAAAAGCAATTATCGGTTTTGTTTTTGCCCCATTAGGTGTTTTAAGCATGCTGAGAGGACCACAAGATATATTTATGGATGTGATAGACGATCCAGATGCCGTACATTTAGCCCTAGAGGCAGTAACAAAAACACTAATAGAATATACTACCGCACTTATGGAAACTGGAATTCATGCAATAATGCTTGACACCTTATATGCATCCCAATCCATTATGAGTAAACAAATGTGGAACTCTTTAGAAGGACCTTATGTACAACGCTTAGCAGAACATATACACGCTCATGACTGCATGGTAATGATTCACAACTGCGGCAATGGGATATATTTTGATGTGCAGATTGAACGAATGAATCCTGAAGCTATTTCTTTTCTCCACTTACCTGATGACTGCAGATCTTTTGCTGAATTAAAGAATAAATATGGCAGAAAAACTACTTTGATTGGCCATGTAGATCCCAGTTTTCTCATGTCGGCCACAGCAGAACAGGTGGAACAGGAATGCAAAAAACAAATTGATGCCTATAAAAAAGATGGTGGATTTATTTTAGCTACCGGCTGCGAGTATCCTGCTAATGCTGCTGACGATAATGCTAAAGTAATGGTAAAAACAGCACAGACGTATGGTCGATATTAAAGGTATAGTTATACCTTTACTGTACTATTGATTACTTTCTGGCTATAGTTTATAATGATTGTTATAAAAGTTTCTGACTTTTCAAGGATATTGACACAATATAAGGAGGGCATAAAATGAATATGTTAAACGAAATTTCACAAAAACTGCAGCAGGGAAATGCGAAGGCTGTGAAAGAGCTTGTACAACAGGCAGTTGACGAAGGCTGTGAAGTAACAGCGATTTTAGAAGAAGGACTTATGGCAGGTATGGATATCGTTGGAGAGAAATTTAAAAATAATGAAATCTATGTTCCGGAGGTTTTAATTGCAGCCAGGGCCATGAATGCAGGAACAGAATTATTAAAGCCGCTGCTAAGTTCAAGCGGAATAAAAGCTAAGGGAAAAGTAGTACTGGGTACTGTTAAAGGAGATATGCATGATATAGGTAAAAATCTAGTGCGGATGATGATGGAAGGAAAAGGTTTGGAAGTTATTGATCTTGGTATTGATGTACCAAGTGAAAAATTTGTGGAAGTGGCAGAGAAAGAAAATGCTCAAATTATTGCTTGTTCTGCACTTTTAACTACTACCATGAATGAAATGAAGAAAATTGTGGATGCTGCTAGTGAAGCAGGAATAAGAGAAAATGTTACTATAATGGTTGGCGGAGCCCCAGTAACTGATAATTTCCGTGAAAGTATCGGTGCCGATATATATAAACCTGATGCTGCATCAGCAGCTGATGCGGCAGTACAAGCCTGTCAAGCTCGATAAAATATCTAAGGGATGCCAGCAAAAGCATGCGGGTTTTAGTTTAGTTGAGTCTAAGATAAACATAAAAGTTTTCCGGATTGAATTCATACTCCTTTAAGAGCTTGATAATTAAATCCCGAATTGTATTACTGCTGTGATTTGTTTCTACATAGAAGTTTTCAGCTATTTTCTTTGGCGCAATCATGCTGTGATAATTTGTGGAAAAATACTGCCGCTTTATGCCGTTTAACTCTTTATCATTTCTAAAATTTAAAAACTTCTGTTTATCAATTGCCATTAAGTATTGGCAAACCCTGACCAGCATCTGGCGCCATGAGGAAACTCTTACAACGGACAAATTATTGATCCTAAAACCGTATGGCTTTTTGTTGGTGAAATCTGCGGTTAAAGGCCAAGAATTATCATTACCTACCGTATACTTATCAAATTGAGCAATGTCTATCAATTCTTTTTGGAAAATCGGCTGATGCGGCAGTTCATTAATATCTACATCAATTACAGCCATTATTTTGTCGATTCTTTCGATTAATTTTCCGATTAGTTCCGCTGCTTTCGTGTAATCAGAAATTTTAACATACTCCTGTTGATTAACTAATTCATGCAGCTCTGCACTAATTATATTATGTGTATCACAAATTGAATTTCTCAGTAATTCCAGACACTTAACTATCTCTGTCCATTTATCGGGAATCTCATTTTTTATCCTGCTGATAACTGTCCACTGATCCATAGAGTAAATCCTTTCTTAACATGATTTCCACTATAATTAGCTGCTAATTACATCTTAACCATTTAGATAAAATATTCCTGCTGTTTTTAACAGCAGAATTCTAAAGGAAAGAAGAGTTATAATGAAAAAAAGTATTGTTGTGTCATTGTTTTGCATAGCTTTAGTCTTGACTTTCTGCTTAAAAAATACCGGAGCAGTTAAACCTTTTGACGATCACAATAGAGTTATTGCAAGATATGGAACACCAATTATTGACGGTACTATCGATGAAGTCTGGGAAACCGCCGGTAAAATTCTCCCTGAACTTAAATCATCTGCAGATATTCTAGCATCTGGTGAGTTTCGTGTTCTTTGGGACGAATCTGCTCTCTATTCACTCTTTATAGTAACTGACCCAGTTTTAAATGATACTAATATAAATACATACGAACAAGATTCTGTCGAAGTATTTTTAGACGAAGAAAATGATAAAGCTATTTCTTATCAAAATGATGATGTTCATTACCGCGTAAATTTTAAAAACGTGCAGTCCACAGATGCAGGTGCCCCTCATCGCTTCTCATCTGCCACTAGTTTACTAAAAGACGATGACGGAAACATCATCGGCTATATTGTCGAAACCAGTTTACTCTGGTCTAAAATGCCAGAAAGCGGTACTATCATAGGATTCGAACTGCAGATTAATGATGCCGATGCAACCGGCAGGCGCTTGGGCACCATTAACATCTTTGATCAAGACGGTACTGCTTGGTCCAACCCTTCCAGTATGGGAGAAATCATATTAATCGATGAAAACAAGCAAGTTGCCTCCGCAAGATATACTGGTATGCTCTATTCTTGGATCAAGTATGTTGAAAGTATAAATCCAAATGCTTATATTAACAGCAAAATTATCATTGAACCATTAAAAAATGCAAAAGCAGTCTTACAAAATCCGACAGCTACCCAAAATGAAATCGATGCAGCGGAAGCTGAATTAAGAGAGGTTGTGGCAAACTTGACTGATGGAAGCGGATTTTTGAAAGTGCAGGACTTAGTGGAAAATAAAGAACTGACTGATGCGTTTACCTTTTTTAACGGGGAACCGGTAAATTCAACAGCGGACTGGCATAAGCGTGCCGAAGAAATCCGCCGCTTATATCAATACTATATGTATGGTGTAATGCCGGATTCTTCAAATGAAACAATCAGTTACACTATAAGTGGTAATGAAATGCAAATTGCTGTTAAAAAAGATAATCAAAGCGTTAGTTTTCCAGTAATGTTTCAAGTACCGGATGCAGACAAAGTCGCTATGCCGGAA
>JAAZMN010000060.1 GCA_012798795.1 Bacillota bacterium
CAATTCTCGGTTTAGTAGCTGGGTGCTTCGGAACGAAGACAGTACAGCAGTCATCATATGGAAGAATTGAGGTAGAATAAGTTCCGATTTCCTTTGAAATGTCAATAATTTCTTGTTTATCAAATCCGATTAATGGGCGAAAAATCGGCATGTTTGTGACAGAATTAATTACAGCGATGCTTTCCATTGTTTGACTGGCTACTTGACCGAGACTGTCTCCGGTAATCAGTGCTAAAGCATTTTCTCTTTCAGCAAGTTTGCATGCTATCCTTAACATCATTCGCCGCATTATTGTAATATTGAGATCTGGAAATTTGCTGGTATGCAGGGCTTTTTGAATTTCAGTGAAATAGGCTATCCATAAATTTAACTTTCCATTACCGGTATAATTGGCTAAAATTCTGGCTAAATCAATTACTTTTTGTTTCGAGCGTTCACTTGTAAATGGATATGAATGAAAATGTACACATTCAAGAACTACCCCCCGTTTTAGTGACAAATATCCTGCAACTGGGCTGTCTATTCCTCCTGAAAGGAGCAATAAAGCTTTACTGCTGCTGTCAACAGGCATACCGCCAAGTCCTGGAATTGTCATGTTGTAGAGATATACACCTTCATTTCTAATTTCAATATCGAGTTGAATCTGGGGATTATGAACATCCACACTTAAGCCTGAAATACTCTGCAGCAGATAACCTCCAATTTCTCTACACACTTCTGGGCTGGACAGAGGGAATTTTTTATTTGGGCGCCTGGTATTTACTTTAAAGCTGTGATTGGGAAATTGAAGCATTAGTTTTAGGGCAGCTTCTTTAATGGCATCCATTTTCAGCTCTGTTTGCAGCACAGGCGATATTGAGACTATGCCGAAAACTTTTTTTAAACGTAAAGCAATTGCTTCCCAATTATCATCGCAATCAATGAATATTCTGCCATAATCTCGATGAATATTGTGATATGATTGTTCTCTAAGAGCGTGTTTAATATTGCTGAGTAATATGTCTTCAAATTTGGAGCGGTTCTTGCCTTTAAGGCTGATTTCCCCATAGCGAATTAATAATTTTCGGTACAATGACATCGTCCTCCTAACCGTAAATGGTGCGTATTTCATCAACCGCCGTCTTGATGACTTCAGCGGCGTAATCTATATCAGTGTCAGATAATTTTGTGGAAAGACTGATCCTAATAGAACTTGCGGCTTCTTCTTTAGTTAATCCAATGGCCTGTAAGACATGGGATACTGATGGCCTTTTCGAACTGCAGGCAGCACCCATGGAGACATAAACCCCTTTTTGTTCAAGAAAATGAATTAGAACTTCTGCTTTAATACCGCTAAATCTAACATTAACAATATGTGGAGCACAGTCTTTTGTGCTGTTAATATAACATTTGGGGATTAGCTTAAGCTTTGACACAAGCCGTTCTCTAAGCTTTGTGAGCATGGCCAAATTATTATTCTGTAAGGCCAGTTGACAAGCTTTGGTAAAACCGATTATTCCTGGAAGATTCTCGGTTCCTGAACGCATTCCATTTTCCTGGCCTCCGCCAAAAACCAGGGGTTTAAGTTTTACCTGCTCGCTGCAGTATAAAAGGCCAGTACCTTTAGGACCAAAAATCTTATGCCCGCTTAGACTTAATAAGTCAATTTTGTGTTTTAAAATATTGATTGGAATTACACCGAGAGCTTGGCAGGCATCTGCATGAAATATGATTTTATTGTTAAACAGCTGGCTTTTTGCTGTAATAATATTGCTTATTTGGGAAAAATCTTGCACAGCTCCAATCTCATTATTTACAAGCATAATGCTGATAAATCTTGTTTCAGGTCGGATGGCTTGGGCAAAGTCATCCAAATCAATCAGGCCTTGTTGATCAACATCAAGCTTAGTAACCTGCCAACCATAATCGGCAGCTAGATTTGCTATAGGGTGCAGCACCGATGGATGTTCGATACTTGTAGTAATAATATGTGCGGGAGTGCGCTGGTTACGGCCGAAACCTAAGATAGCCAGATTATTAGCTTCAGTCCCTCCACTGGTAAAGAATAGTTCAGATGGTTTTACCCCAAAAGACTGGGCTAGGAATCGCCGGCATTGCGATAAAGCGTTTTCTGCTTCAACACCTAAGTGGTGGGGAGAAGATGGATTGCCAAAATGTTCTTGCCAGAAAGGTTCCATTGCTTCTCTTACTCCATTGTCTACTGGTGTTGTTGCAGAATTATCTAGATAAACTTGCAAAAAAATCCCATCCTTTTTATTATAATTATTCATTGATTCAGCCACATTCTTTCTGTGTAGATCAAGCAGACTCCTTTAATAGTTTAGCATATCTTGACGATAAAAATCACATTTTTTATAGGAATGACATAAAATAGAGGGATAATATAATTAAAGTCGAAATATATATTGACAAATAAAATGGACAGGAGGGATCAGAATAGAATTATGGTGCTAGAACATTGAAAATTGAAACCAGCGCCAGAACTTCCCGTTATGGGAAGTTGACGAGGAAGTGGCTAATCGAAAAGTTCGGCGGGTGCCACTCGGATGCCATATCCGTTATTAGGCTACAAAACCTTAGGGTGACTTGAGGGACAAAGTGCTTAAAAATGGCTGGAGGCTTTCCTGCGTCCATGCAGCGGGTAAGTCTGACGACAAGGCATGGTTTTTTATTGCTTTTTTATAATTAGGAGGTTACTATATGTGTGAAATACAAACTAAAAAACAAGGTTATGAGCATTTTATGCTTAAGGAGATTTATGAACAGCCAAAGGCTATTACAGATACTATTGCCGGTAGGGTAGGGGCAAATAATGAACTAGACTTAACCGGTGAGATCCCGAAGAATATGGTTAAGAATTTGGAAAACATTATCTTTATCGGGTGTGGGACAGCTTATCATGCTTCTCTTTTTGGCAAGCACTTGCTTGAGGAATATACGGATATATATGTTAGTGTGGAATTTGCCTCGGAGTATCCTTATAAGAAGGTAAGGACAAATGAAAGAACTTTAGTGATTGTTATTAGTCAGTCAGGAGAGACTGCGGATACCTTAAGTGCTATGCGGGCTGCAGCTGCTAAGGGAGGAAAAATATTGGCAATTACTAATGTTGTCGGCTCTACTATAGCTAGAGAAGCAGATGCAGTTATGTATACACATGCGGGACCAGAAGTTGCAGTAGCTTCTACGAAGGCATATGTTTGTCAACTAACTTGTTTATGTCTGTTAGCTGCTTACATTCAGGAACAGAATTACGGCAGGTTTGATCAGGACATGATTAAAGAGTTAAAACTGATTCCTGAAAAAATCAATCAGACTTTGGCAGTTTATGAAGGAACACTAGAATCATACGCTAATCGTTTTAGGGATGCCGGCGATGCATTTTTCTTAGGGCGAGGTCTTGATTATGCTTCAGCCATGGAAGGGCAGTTAAAGCTGAAAGAGACAACTTATATTCATGGTGAGGCTTTGGCAGGTGGCGAATTAAGACATGGCCCAATGGCGCTGATTGAACCTGATGTACTTGTAGTAGCTTTAGCGACTCAACCAGAATTAGTTGATAAAATGGTAAGTGTTCTCAAAGAGGCTAAAACTCGTGGAGCAGATATCCTGCTGTTAGCTATGGACAAAGAAAAAGACTATTCTGAAGCAGCAGATAAGGTTTTATTAATACCGGAAACTCATCCGCTTTTGGCACCAATGCTGACAGTAGTGCTCATGCAGACATTAGCTTACTATACAGCTAAAGTAAGAGGCTGTGATGTAGATAAACCGCGCAACTTGGTCAAAAGTGTTACAGTGGAATAAAAATAACTGCATAAGCAGATAAGGCCGGCCTTGTTTGAGGGCTTGGCCTTTTTTTATTCAAGTAGTTCAGCTATAGTTTGGCTCAATGTTAATGGTTTTATGTGTTATTGAGTTTTCTATCTGCTGTTGTTAGAATAACTTTAGAAAACTTTAATAAATTATCTAAGTTGTGTTCTACAATGTTCTTAACTATATCGAGATTCAATTCTTGATATGCATGAACAGCAATATTACGAAAACCGACCATTCTTTGAAGGGATGTCATTAATTCTTGATCTATTATCCTATTATTATGTAAAATTCTAAAACAATCTCTGCTACTTTGGGGCAGGCCCAATTTGTTTTTGGAGATAAAATGCATAGCTAAATCGATAGCTGCCTCGCAAGCACGCTGAATATTAAGAATAATAGAATCTTGCTTTGTGTAATTTAGTAAGTTATTTGGATCATTTTCGTACTCCTCGTTAATGCGAGCCATACAACGTTGGATTATAGCTGTTTTATTATAAATTATGTCTAAACTCATAGATTTCACCACTTTCTTTAATGGTATCTATAATTACTTGCCGTTCTTCATTAAGCCGGGCATATTTTTTATAAGCAATCATAAAATCCCTATCTTTTTTTAACTCATCTGTGCAATATATTATTTCTCCAGTAGCTACTATCTGAGCCTGAAATACCGTAGATGCCTGATGAAAATTAATTAGGTCAATATTTTTCCCGAGTTTGCATGCCAGTTCCTCCCCAATTACAAAAACCTGGTAGGGACTATAATATGTTTCATTCATGAAAACAAGATCAATGTCACTGTCAGGGCGCAATTCGCCTTTGGCAGCGGATCCGATTACTAAGAGACAATAGGGCTTCAGTTTAGATACTAAAAAACCAATAATCTGATTTTTTTGTTCCGGGGTTAAGTGCATTTCTCAGCCCTCCTTCTTATTCATGTATTTATTGTATCTAAATCTACCGATTTTGTCTATTTTTGCTTTTGCCTATTGACAATCAAAAAAAGGAGCAAAGGAGCAATATAATAATAGTGCACTAGTAAACTAGGGCACTATGCAATAGAAAGAACGGGGTGATTGCTTGTTCGAAATCAAATTTGATCTTGAGCTGGCAGGCGGATTAAGAGGTAACTCAAGCTATACGGAAATTAATGGCAGTAATATCCGTGGGGCGGTTGAATTATCATCAAGTTTTGGCGCTGTTAATTTAAGGGATCTGACTGATAAGGTAGATATTACTGCTGCGTATACTGAGCTGGATTTGATGTTCCAGTCTAAAGAATCTGGTTATCAATTCTTTATTGAAGCAGATCGGGCTAAAGTAAACAGCAACTTAGAGTTAGAGGCA
>JAAZMN010000006.1 GCA_012798795.1 Bacillota bacterium
AAAAGGAGGCCTCAACCTTACTAACTGATTGACGTAAGGATAATATAGGAGGTAATGTAAATATGATGCGATCTTTGTTTTCCGGTGTATCTGGTTTACAAAACCATCAGATTCGTATGGATGTCATCGGCAATAACATTGCTAATGTAAATACGGTAGGATTTAAGGGTTCGCGGGCAACATTTAAAGAAACATTGAGTCAAACTCTAATCAGTGCAAGTGCTCCAGATCCAGGGCGAAATCTAGGAGGGATTAATCCTTGTCAGATTGGATTAGGTGTAGGACTGAGTTCAATAGACGTGATTCATTCTCCCGGCGGCACACAATCGACTAACAGCGAAACTGACTTAGCTGTTGAAGGCACTGGATTCTTTATTGTGGCAGACGGTGCCAAACAATACTACACCAGAGCTGGTATGATGGAATTTGACGGTGCTGGTACTTTGGTTTCAAAGTCAAACGGATTACCTGTTATGGGATACTTAGCCAATGAAAAAGGGGAGATAGTTGATACCGGAGGACAACTGCAGCACTTAAGGATCACTAGTGATATCCATTCTATCAGTCCAGTATCAACAAGTAGCGTTGTACTCAACGGCAATGTTAGCGCATTTACTGAAAATGGAGAATCATTGTCGCGCATAGCCACAGTTTATGATTCACTGGGAGCTACTCATCGAGTTATTATCACCTTTGAGAAAAATGCACCTAATAACTGGTCTTGGAGCGCCAAGTTAGAAAACGATTCTTCAAATACCCAATTAGGACCGACGGATCCTGCAGAACGTGTGCTTTCATTTAATGATGATGGAACGGTTTTAGCTGGAAATATCGGTAATATAATAATTCCATCAACGTTACTTGAACCGGGTCAGGCAGAAGAGCTTGAATTTGAATTAGACTTAAATGGTGTTCGCCAATTTGCTGAAGATAATTCTTTGGTAGTGCAGAGACAAAACGGATTTCCCAGCGGAGATTTAGACGGTATATCAATTGATCAATCTGGGATACTTATAGGCAGCTACTCAAACGGTTTAATAAAGCATTTGGGTCAAGTTGCTTTAGCAAGATTTGAAAATCCACCTGGTTTACTTAAGGTTGGCGATACTATGTTTGAGGAATCAGTAAACTCAGGCAACCCGGTAATCGGGTTGGCCAATACCGGTGGATTTGGCAGTATCATGTCTAATTCTCTGGAAATGTCCAACGTTGACTTAAGCGAAGAATTTACAGAAATGATTATTACTCAAAGAGGTTTTCAAGCTAACTCCAGAGTAATCACATCTGCCGATGAAATGCTTCAAGAACTAGTAAATCTTAAACGGTAAAGTTTATGCTAAACCTAAAAGTCTATTAAGGGGCTGTACAGCCCCTTATAAATAAGAAATGGGGATTAATATGGATATAACATCATTATTAGGTCTCACAGTAGGATTTGGTTTACTGATAGGCTCGATCATGATGGACGGATCGTTAGCAAATTTTTGGAGTCCGCAAGGCCTTATGATTACACTTGGAGGCACTCTTGCAGCTATTTTTGTGAATTTTCCTTTGCGGGATATTCTGAATATAGGCAGTGTGTTAAAAGTCGTCTTCAGGCAAGAAGAACGAGATCCATATGAGATTATCGAAATTATTGTTGGTTTTGCAGAAATTTCCAGACGGGAAGGGTTATTAGCACTTGAAGAAAGGGCCCAAGACGTTAATGAAGATTTCCTACAAAAAGGAATTCAATTGGTAGTTGACGGTACAGATCCTGAGCTTGTGCACAGTATCTTAGAATTTGAACTTTCGTATTTAGAGGAACGACATGAAAAAGGCCAAGAGATATTTGAGCAAATGGGAGCTTTTGCTCCGGCATTCGGTATGATTGGAACCTTAATCGGACTGATTATCATGTTACAAGAAATTAATGACCCTGACAGTATTGGTGCAGGAATGGCCGTTGCCTTAATTACCACGTTTTATGGATCATTATTAGCAAATCTCGTGTTTTTACCAATTGCTGGTAAGCTGAGAGTCAAAAGTGCAAACGAACGATTATTAAAAGAAATAATGATTGAGGGAATTCTTTCCATCCGTGCCGGTGAAAATCCGAGAATTGTTGAAGAAAAACTGCAGGCATTCCTACCAAGAGACGATAATAGACTGAAACATGATGAGCAAGTTACAGAGGATGTGACAGCAAGTGCGTAAGAAGCGGAGAGAACATAAAAAAGCCGGTTCACCTCTTTGGATGACTACTTATTCAGATATGGTCACATTACTGCTTACGTTTTTTGTACTTCTTTTTAGTATGTCAAATGTAGACGTACAGAAGTTTCAAGCAATACTGAGCGCTTTTCGCGGTAGCTTAGGTGTATTAGACGGCGGAATGTCTTTAAGCGGCGATATTGGACTGCAATCTGCATCTGAATTAGCTATTGAACAGTTGTATCAGTTAGAGCAGGAACTTAAGGAATTCATTGTCGAACAAGGTTTTGAAGGTTCTGTTCAGCTTCAGATGGAGGAACGTGGCTTGATTATTCGTTTTGCGGATCAAATATTTTTTGATCTAGGTAAAGCTGATCTTAAACCAGAAGCTGTCAATATTCTTAATCAATTGGGTCCGATGCTAAATAAATTGCCAAACCCGATTAGAATAGAAGGACATACGGACAATCTACCTATTAATACTATTCAATTTCCGTCAAACTGGGAGTTATCTACTTATCGCGCAACCAGTGTTATCCGATATTTAATCGAACATCTGGACTTAGACCCTGACAAGCTTTCAGCAGCAGGTTACGGCGAGTACCGCCCAGTAGTGGATAATACTAATGACAAGAATCGTGCTCTTAATCGTAGAGTCGACATAATAATTATGCGGATTGATTTATGGTCAGAAGAACCAAATTAGAATATAGAGGTGATTTATTATGGCTAAGAAAGTTGAAATTGATATTAGATTTTTGATTGTAGCCATAGCATTAGTTATTGTAGCATCAGTTGGCAGTGCTTTTACTGCGTACCTAATGTTATCCAATTCTGAAACGCACTTTGCCGGTGATAATCCTGCTGATTCCCATAAAAAGTCACAGATTGGACCAACTTATGATGTTGGAGAGTTTACAGTTAACCTTGCAGGAACTTCAACTCTACGTTTTATTCGCACTGGTATAGTATTGGAACTAGATAACAAAAATGCTGTATCAGAAATAGAAGGACGTCAACCTCAAGTCCGTGATCAGATTATCTCTGTTTTACGTACCTGTACTCTTACGGATTTAAATGCAGAGAACGGACTAGAAAAGTTGCGTATGAAAATTTCCAATTCTATTAATGACCTGTTGATTAATGGTGAAGTTTCTAATGTGTTTTTTATTGATTTGGTGTTTCAATAAGGAGAGGGTTTAATGAGTGATTTTCTTTTATCCCAAGCCGAAATTGATGCATTGATGGAACGGAATAAAATGTCCCATTCTGCATTTGATCAGGTACTAACAGAGTTTTTTCAACCGGTTAATCTAATGATTGAAAAACAATTTCATTATTTATTAGGTGCTCCTGTGTCTGTTGATGGCTTTTACATTGAAAAGATTATTGGTTTTTCCAATGATATGACAGATAATACCGGTGCATATATATTCCCGATTGAGTTTAAAATGGGAGACACATATGTCATGATTCCAGAAACAGACGCAGATGTTATCGCCAAACACCTCAATGTTCCTAGTATGAAAGCATTAACTGTTTTAGTAGAAGAATTTGCTGTCATTTTATCGGAGTTTTTAACGGAAAAAACAGATTATTGGCAGCGTTCCTATGTTTATCAACCTGTGTTAATGGAAACTTCTCAAATCAAGTCTTTACCGGTCGGACCCAGTCGTAGAGCCAGGTTTAATATTTGTCTTAATGCAAAAGGGATTCAGCTGTTTTGGTTTTTATCCGATAATGTCGTCCAGGAGATTGCGTCTTGTAAAGAAGATAATGAATATAGAAGGAGAGAAAATGAACATAAAATTATGAGTTTCCAAAAACCTAATTCAGTTGAAGTTGAGCCTTTTAAATTTAAGAGTTTAGATAGTGATATTAAGGAGTCAAATAATAACCATACTATTGAGCTGGTTAATGATGTACATATTGAAATAACTGCTGAACTCGGGCAGAGCACAATGACTTTAGGTGATATTATGACACTTAAGATAGGTGATTTTATTAAGCTCGATAAATCGGCAGGCGATCCTGCTGATGTTTTTGCCATGGGTCAGCCTATTGCTAAGGCAGAAGTTACAATAGTTGATGAACATTTTGGCTTAAGAATATTATCAATCGATTCTGTAAAGGATCTTATTATTTATTAGGTTTTGCAGGAAATTTAAGGAAAATAATCGAATATAACCACTAACTAGCTAGGCGAGGTGGGTACTGGTGGCAAATGATCCTGAGCTTTGGTGGAGTTTAATAAAGGTAGTGGTTGTTTTACTAATATTAGCTCCGGTAATTTATTTTGTAACTAAATGGTATGGAAAACTTCAGAGAACTAGTACCACCTTGAGAATCAGAGAACGGATATCATTTGGCGGCAATAAATCTTTATATGTTGTTGAATGGGAAAATGATTTATATTTATTGGCTGTTACCTCCCAGAACATTGAATTTATTGATAAAAGAGCATTCGTATCTGAAACTACATCTGATTTATCTTGCAGAAAGGTGGAGAGCGAAAATTCCCATTCCTTTGATTGAATTAGGCGTCGGTATTACAGAGAATCCCGGGGATGTTGCTGTTGCTTTGCAGATATTAATTGCATTAACTATATTGACTCTTGCCCCAGCGATTCTTATTTTAATGACTTCTTTTACGCGCATAATTGTTTCACTGTCATTTGTACGCAATGCTATTGCTACTAATCAAATGCCTCCCAACCAAGTCCTAGTCGGCCTAGCACTTTTTCTTACATTTTTTATTATGGCACCGGTTTTTACGGATGTTTATAATCAAGGTTTTGTACCTTATATCTCAGGTGAGCTGGATTTTGAAACTGCGATAAGTGCGGGTGTCCAACCATTAAGAGAGTTTATGTTTAGTCACACACGCGAGAAGGATTTAGAGATATTTATCGAAATTCGCGGTGAAAATCTACCTGAGACTAAGGCCGATGTAAGTACTCTAACATTGATTCCTGCATTTGTCATTTCAGAATTAAAGACAGCTTTTCAAATCGGGTTTATGATTTTTATTCCGTTTTTGGTCATTGATATGATTGTTGCAAGTGTACTAATGGCTATGGGAATGATGATGCTGCCACCGGTAATGATTTCTCTTCCGTTCAAGATCTTACTTTTTGTTTTGGTTGACGGCTGGAACTTAGTTGTCCGTTCATTATTGCGCAGTTACTTATAAGGAAGTGATTAAGTGTCTGAAGCTGACATAATTGCAATTGGCAAAGATGCCGTTAAAACTGTTTTGTTAGTCGCTGCACCTGCATTAGGCATTGGTATTCTTGTTGGTCTTATTGTGAGCATATTTCAAGCTACAACTCAGATTCAAGAACAAACATTAACTTTTATCCCTAAGATTATCGCTGTTTTAATTTCACTTATTATTTTTGGACCGTGGATGCTGCGAAATATCACCAATTTCAGTAGAACTTTGTTAGAAAACTTACACACATTTATCAAGTAAAGTGGGGGAAATTTATTGATTGGCTTCGAAAGTTTCTTTCTAGCACTAATGCGTTACTCAGCATTTATATTTCTATTTCCCCTTTTTTCCCATAAAGGTGTCCCAACTTACACAAAAATCGGGTTTGCAGCTTTAATGGCATTAGCTGTTCCATCTCAAGCAATGGAGTTTGACAGTCTGCTATCTTGGAGCATTATTGTCATCCAAGAAATTGCCATAGGAATCTTATTAGCTTTTGTGATAACTTTAGTTTTTGCCATAGTCCGTTTTGCCGGTCAATTAGTTGATGTACCAATGGGTTTTGGTATGGTTTCTGTTTTTGACCCACAAACCGGAACGCAGGTTCCCATTTTTTCTCAATACTATTATATGCTGGCACTGCTTATTTTTTTAGCTGTTGACGGGCATTTATGGGTACTAAAAGCTGTGGCCAAGAGTTATGAGTATATACCGGTGAATAGCTTTTTTAATATAAATATATCATTTGAAGCAATAACTGTGCTGGCAAGTCAAATTTTTCTTATTGGACTGCAGATTGCAGCCCCTGTAATAGGTACAATATTATTGACTGATGTTGCTTTAGGTATTGTAACAAGAACTGTACCCCAGATAAATGTATTTGTGCTGGGTTTTCCCATTAAGATAGCGGTTGGGTTAGTTCTGGTTATACTGGCTGTACCGGCTTTCGTATCTGCAGCTGCAAGATTATTTGGATTTGACGGGATTTTAATGGAGTTTCTTATTGGGATTATGCAGCCAAGTAATTAGGGAGAATACCATGGAAACGTTTTTGCCGTTGAAAATTGATTTACAGCTTTTTTCAGAAGAAAAAACCGAAACTGCAACTCCGCGTAAACGTGAGGAAGTTCGCAAAAAGGGTCAAGTTGCAAAAAGTGGCGAAATCGGGACTGCCTTGCTGCTTTTAGCAGGTTTCTACTCCATTAAAGCATTTTCCACTTATGGTATGACTAGAATCGGTTACATTGTTACCTGGTTTTTAGAAAACGCAGATCAATGGGATGGCCGCAGTGAATCAGTTTTTAATATTTTCTTATTTGTGATTAAAGAAAGTATAACTATATTACTGCCAATCTTTGGGGTGCTGATACCAGTTGCAATCATTTCTCAAGTAATTCAAGTCGGATTTATGTTTAATATGACAATTTTACAGCCTAATTTTAATCGGATTAATCCTATAGAAGGATTTAAACGCATCTTTTCCAAGAGAGCAATGGCTGAATTCGCCAAATCGGTTTTCAAAATTGTTATTATCGGAGGAACAGTATACTATCATGTAAAAGCACAGATTCCTTGGCTTTCTAGATTATCTCAAATGGAATTAGCTCATTCGGTAGAACTGATTAAAAACTCAATATATGAAATAGCATTATATATTGGAACTACATTACTTATTCTGTCATTATTTGATTATTTATTTCAACGCTGGGAATTTGAAAAAAACATTAGAATGACACGACAGGAAGTTTTGGAAGAATTTAAACAAACCGAGGGAGATCCTCAGGTTAGGTCACGAATTAGGCAAAAGCAGCGAGAAATGGCGGCACGTCGAATGATGGCAGCTGTACCGACTGCTGATGTAATCATTACTAATCCGACGCATTATGCAATAGCTCTTTTGTATCAAGCTGATACCATGTCTGCACCAGAAGTAGTTGCAAAGGGTGTAGGACACATTGCTCTTAGAATCAAAGATATTGCTAACGAGCACTTAATTCCGACTGTAGAAAATCCTCCTCTGGCCAAGGCTTTATATAAATCAGTCGAAATCGGACAGCAGATTCCTGCAGATCTTTACCCGGCAGTCGCCGAAGTGCTGGCATTTGTATACCGCCTAAAAAGACGTTCACAGTAAGATAGGTAAATGGAGGAATGAAGATTGATAAATCGATTAACTTCGTTTCAAAAACTCTCTCAATACAGTGACATATATGTAGTGTTTGCTGTTGTTCTAATTGTGGTAATGATGATTATTCCACTGCCTACTTTTCTTTTGGACATTCTTTTTGCTTGTAATATTTCTTTGGCATTACTCGTCTTGTTAATAACTATGAATGTCAAAGAGGCACTAGATATCTCTGTCTTTCCTTCGCTATTACTGCTGCTGACTTTATTTAGATTAGCATTAAACATTTCTTCCACTCGACTTATTTTACTACACGGAAATGCAGGGAAGATTGTTTCAGCTTTCGGTAATTTTGTGGCTGGCGGAAATATAATCGTCGGCTTTGTCATCTTTTTCATTTTGGTAGTTATTCAGTTTGTAGTTATCACTAAGGGCGCCGAACGGGTAGCCGAAGTAGCTGCTCGGTTTACACTTGATGCAATGCCTGGCAAACAAATGAGTATTGATGCTGATTTAAATGCAGGATTAATATCTGAAACAGAAGCACGGCAAAAACGGATGGTAATTCAGAAAGAAGCAGATTTTTATGGCTCAATGGACGGTGCGTCCAAGTTTGTTAAAGGTGATGCTATTGCTGGTATCATTATTACAGTGATTAACATAATTGGAGGATTAGCCGTCGGAATACTTCAGCGCGGTTATGATCTAAAATATGCTTTGAATCACTACACTTTATTAACAATTGGTGACGGCCTGGTTTCTCAAATTCCTGCATTATTGATTAGTACAGCTACTGGAATTTTAGTAACTAGAGCCGCCTCAGACGATAATCTCGGCAGCGATTTAACTAAACAGTTGTTTAACAGCCCAAAAGTCTTGATAGTATCTGGTGGAGTTCTGCTGATATTTGCAATTATACCAGGGCTGCCATTTATCCCATTTTTTGCTTTAGGTGCATTGTTTATTGGAATAGGATTCTTACTGTTGAACGCACAGCATGAAGCCGATTCAAAAGCAGTTATCCAACATAGAAAGGCAGAAATGGAAGAAGTTAAACGTCCAGAAAGCATTCTTTCGCTGCTGCAAATTGATCAAATTGAGCTGGAAATTGGATACAGCCTAATTCCATTAGTTGATGCTGAACAAGGTGGAGATATGCTGGAAAGGATTTCTATGATCAGAAGACAATGTGCCTTAGAATTAGGGATGGTTGTTCCCATTATCAGAATCAGAGACAATCTCCAGCTTGCTCCTAATAACTATGTTATCAAGATTAAAGGAGTTCAGGTCGGGGCAGGAGAGCTGATGATTAATCAATACTTGGCTATGGATTCTGGGCAAGTTACTCAAAAAATAAATGGAGTATCGACTAAAGAACCTGCATTTGGTTTAGATGCAATATGGATTGATGAACAAGACAGAGAAAAAGCAGAGTTAGCAGGCTATACTGTAGTAGATCCGCCGAGTATTTTAGCCACTCACCTAACTGAAATAATTAAAGCACACGCCCATGAACTTTTGGGGCGTCAAGAAGTACAGACTTTATTAAACAGTATGCGCGATGATTATTCTGCTGTAATAGATGAACTAATACCCAATCTGATGAATACGGGCGAAATTCAAAAGGTACTACAAAACCTCTTGCGTGAGCAAGTTTCTATTCGTAATTTGTTAACCATATTAGAAACATTAGCCGATGCAGCTCCAATCGGGAAAGATATTGATTATCTAACCGAAACAGTACGCCAAGCTTTAGCACGACAAATATGCCATCAATATTTAGAAAATGATTATATATCATGTTTAACGCTTGATCAGCGATGGGAAGAAGCTATAGCTTCAGGAATAGAACAGACAGAGCGCGGAACATTAATTAGCCTAGAACCACGATTGCTGCAGAATTTGTTTGCTGAAATCCAAAATGCACTTCAGAACAATGCCCTAATATACCCAATAATTCTTGTTTCGCCGTCAATTAGAATGGCACTTAAACGTCTTACTGAAAGAATTATTCCTAACTTAATTGTATTATCTTTCAATGAAATAGTTACTGATGTACAGGTTAAAACCGTAGGGATGGTGAGGTGGCCCAATGAAAGTTAAAAAATTTCGCGGTGAAAGCATTAATGATGCTGTAGCTCAGATGAAAAATGAATTTGGCAGCGAAGCTGTCATCCTCCATACCAAAAAAGTAAAAGAAGGAGGCTTTTTAGGATTCTTTGGGACTAAGTTATATGAAGTAATCGGTGCGGTTGATCCTAATGTTAATCAGCCTGTATCGCCCATTTTAACTCGAAATGAAACCAGTAAAAATCAGGCTCAGACTCTAATAAGTGACAGAACTCATTGGAATACAGCTATTCAAGAACTATATAGGCAGTTAAAGATGCAGGAGATCCCACATACTCTTGCTTTAGAAATAGTTAAATCGGTTTTGAGTAAAATTTCTAAAGAGTACTGGAACGATTCAGTAGTGTTACAGAATCAATTAAGAATGGTTATAAGTTCTTATATACTAGTAGAACCACCTTGGGAATTAACCGACGAACCTAAAGTTGCTGTTATGGTCGGTCCTACTGGAGTAGGAAAAACTACCACAATTGCCAAATTGGCAGCAAATTATCACTTAATCGCTAATAAAAGAGTTGGCTTAGTGACTATGGATACTTATAGAATAGCTGCGGTTGACCAATTAAGAACATATGCCGATATTATTAATGTACCGCTGAGAGTTGCTTATACTGTAGATGAACTTGAAGCGGCCATTCAAAGCTTACAGGATATGCAGCTGATCTTAATTGATACATCAGGACGCAGCCATTTAAACTTGATGCAGATGTCGGAATTACAAGCAGCTTTAAAGAAAATTAATGCTGAAACATATT
>JAAZMN010000061.1 GCA_012798795.1 Bacillota bacterium
GATATGGCGCTATACTAGAGAAGATAAAATCCCCGCTATAACCATTGGTACAAGACAATACCGATACAACTTAAAAGATGTGTTGCGAAGTTTGGATACTAATGCACCTAGAGATGCAGCTGAGCTGCAGAATCCGAAATATATCGATATTGTTCCCAAACTTATCATCGAAATCCTCTCCCCGTCCAGCAGGCGTACGGACACCGTCAGTAAACTAAACCTTTACCTTAAACATGGAAGAGCTCGTTAAGAAGCCTTTTTAGTACAAGCAAATTACAACTAACCAGATAATTTCGACATAAAACAATTAGAATAATATTTTTCAGTTGTAGATAGATATTTGAGGGTGGTCATGCCAATTATATGCTACTTTGTAGCATAATGTTTCCCTAAAAATCATTGCGAAAATTATATCCCTTTTCTTTTGCAAAAAAGCAAAAGGGATTCCAAACAGAAATGCTCGTAAGGCAATTTCCTCAGTTTTATTTTTAGACTAATTCCACTCTGTCAATTTTTAACGGTGAGATCCAAAAAAAGTTACCTGCAATTTGCAGGTAACTCAAACCATTTATACAAAGTTTCTTTAGTTAGCGACCATTAGTTCTCGATCTTTTTCTCGTCCTGCAACTGATGGGGTTTTAGCCATGAAGGGAGAGCAAATCTAAAATTTCTTCTGCCCCGTAATGACATAATTATGCTTTGTAGCACAATGAAAATATACAACAAGAGACCGCTGACGATGGCCTGCAAGTTCGATTGGACACCTGCTGCCCGGATCAGTTCATTGATGGTCAGCAGTGTCAACGTACCGATTGGTGCGCCAAGCAAGTTCCCCACGCCACCGTTAAGCAAAATACCGCCAATTACATTGGAAGCGATTGCTTTCATTTCGAACAACGCCCCGTTTCCAATATTACCTGCTCCTGTTGTCATCAGGAACACAAAACCTGAGATTCCGGCGTTCAATCCGCTGATCACATATGAGAAGAACATTGTTCTCTTTACATTAATACCAAGTAGCCGAGCACTCTCACTATTGCCACCAACAGCATAGACATTGCGTCCGAAACGTGACCACTTCATAAGAACCGCATAGAGAATAACGAGAACCACTACAACGATTACTCCTGGTTTGATCTCACACGGGATGAAAAACCCTAGCCTATTTACGGTACCAAGCCACGGAATCTCTATTGTAAAATTTCGTAAGGCAACAAAAGCAGGCATGGTCACATTAATTGGATTTTTATGAAGTGTCGTCAGCAATCCCTGCGCTAAGAACATTCCACCTAGCGTTATGATAAATGGTTGGATTTCAAGATAAGCGATGAGAAATCCATGTAAGACACCAAACGCGGTACCTATCCCCAGTGCTAGAAGTAAGGCGCCCCAAATGCTCCCCATTGTCGATTGTAAAAACATGGCACAGGCCATGGTTACCAGACCGCATACAGCGCCAACAGAAATATCGATTCCGCCAGAGATCATAACGACACACAGGCCAAGTGTAACGATAAAGAGTGCAGAGTTCAGGTTAAACAAGTCAAAAAAGGTTTGAAAATGCATAAAACTACCTGGATAACTGATCAGAGCGAACCCATACATCAGTACAAAAATAATTCCAGCGATCATAAAAAGAAGATTCGAATTTGAAAGTCTTGTTTTCCGTTTGGTCGTGTTTAGAGTTCGCATTCTAATCCTCCTTCTTTCCGGTTGTGCCCGTTATGGAAACCACTGTATTATTTAGTCCATCCGCCTGGCGTTCAGCGTAGAGCATTTTTGCCCTATCTAAGACTTTTTTAACCATAACCCTCACTACCGGCGAAGCAATTACCATAAGAATAATAATAAAAACTGCCTTAAAAGACTTTATGGCCTCAGGGTTTACCTCCAGCCGGAGCAAAGTCCTGTTTAGCATCTCAATAGTATATGCACCGATAATAGAACCAGTGATGCTAAACTTCCCGCCCGCTAGCGAGTTTCCACCTAATGCAACGGCGAGGATCGCGTCCATCATGATAAACTTTAGTATATTGACACTATCGTGACGCCCCGCCTTATTAACCGCGATGAAGCCTGCGACTGCACTACAAACTCCCATAATCAAAAAGGTCAGAAAGATAATTTTTTTCGGGTCAATACCGTTTAGACGCGCCGCATTGGGATTGATTCCTACAGATTCCACATAGAGCCGGAGGTTTGTGGTTTTAAGTACTATGGCAACAATGGCGATAAAGACAGCGGTCAGAATTATTGGCGTCTGAATTGGTACACCCGGTATTACGGTACCGATTTTATTGGAAATCTCGTTCGCCAGGATAGGAGATACTTTACCGTCAATCATAAAGGCGATTGACCTACCACCTAAAAAAAGGATGAGAGTCGCAACCATTGGCTGAACCTTGAAAACCGAAACCAAGGTGCCGTTAAAGGCGCCGAGGATTATTCCCACTACGCAACTAATGAGAAAACCCACCAGTATGGTCAACAAGGTGACCTCTCTGGCATTTAGGACATACAGGACAAAGGTGGCAGAAGTAATGGCGCCAATCTCACCAATACTTATGTCCTGCCCCCGTGAAGCTGCAGTAACCAAGGTCA
>JAAZMN010000062.1 GCA_012798795.1 Bacillota bacterium
AATAGATGTAATTAAATCACGTTTACTGTTATCAAAGTTCTGCTGCTGTTTTTCCAGGGTTTCTTCAGCTGTTTCAATCATTTCTATATCGTTTATTAAAACAGCACGATTAAATGCAGCTTTGGCATGTTTAAGATCTAAAGCTGCAAGATAAAAATCCGCATTTTGTTTCAAAGCCAATTCAACAGCTTGATTCAGATTAAGCTCGAAAACTTGCTCTTTATCTGCAGCATCTGCTAAGGAATAGCTTAATAATAAAATAATAATAAAAAACAGAGTTCCACAGAAACGAGCATGACACTTAAACATTTTACCAGCCTCCTTTACATATTAGGCACTTTGCTCGATTGCTTTATCGGATACAATTTTACCGTCTTGTAAATGAACAAGACGTTTACCATAAGTGCTAACCTTGGGATCATGAGTTACAACCACAATTGTCGTTCCTTGTTCGTTTAATTTTTTAAGCAGACTAAGTATTTCATTGCCCTGCTCAGTTGCTAGATTACCGGTCGGTTCGTCAGCCAGTAAAAGGGTTGGTTTATTTGCTAGAGCTCGAGCAATGGCTACCCGCTGTTGTTCTCCACCTGAAAGCTGGTTAGGAAAATGCTTGAGGCGATGTGTCATTTCAACCATTTCTAATAATTCTTCAGCTCTTTTAATACGCTCCGCTTTGGGACGTTTAGCGTAAGTTAATGGTACCATCACATTTTCTAACGCATTTAATTCAGGAAAAAGATTGTAACTTTGAAAAATGAAACCAAAGTGTCGGTTGCGGATACGTGCTAGTTCTCGGTCTCCTAATTCTGTTATATCAACATCCTCTAATAAATAAGCACCGTGGTTGCGTGTAGGCAGATCGAGTACACCTAATATGTTGAGCAGAGTTGATTTTCCTGATCCTGACGGGCCCATAATTATCACAAATTCGCCGCGGCTTATTGTCATACTTACGTTATCTAAGGCGTTTATTACCACATCTCCCATATGGTATTGTTTGGATATGTTTTTCAGTTTAATCAAAGCTCTCTACCTCCTTCAGGCAAGATTTTAATTTTTTCAAAATGACGAAATTGGTCATAAGAGCTGGTAATAACCGAATCACCAGCATCTAGTCCGCCTAATATTTGAATATAATTGCCCTGAAGCATGCCGAATTGAACATCAGTACGAACAGCATTACTATTTTCAATACGGTAAACAAACAACTGCTGACCACTGGTTAAGTATGGGCCTCTTGGAAGACAAAGACTGTCTTTGTACATACCAAGGTGAATACTTACTGATGCAGTGCTAAAAGGACGCAGGTGAGAAGGATCTGTTTTTAATTTGAGGTTAACTTTAACTAATGACTTACCGTCTTGACTCTGACGTGCTTGGGGAGCAATATAACTTACTGCAGCTGGATATTCAGACCGTCCTACAGTAATATCGGCACTGGTTCCAATATCGAATCGTTCTGCTTGAGATGCACTAATATCTAATTCTACAAGCTGAGTTGATAGATCAGCTATTTCAGCCAATACTTCTGATTCTTTAACCTGAGCATTTATTGTGGTGTTCAGTGCTAGAATCCTTCCGCTGATAGGAGCAGTAATCACTAAATTGTCAATATCTTGGTTAATTGAATCCAGTTCCTGCTCAGCATCTGACACTGATTTTTCAGCCTGTTCCAAAGCATTAAAGTGCGTTATAATTGTGGTTTCCAGATCATGTTCTGCTTGCTGTAATCCCTGCTCAGCATGGGCCAGTTCTTTTTCAGCTTTTTCCAGTTCAATGCGGGCAATTGTACCATATTTATATAATACAGCTTGCAGTTCTAAATTTGCTTGGGCACTCTCAACCTTTTCTTCAGCATCGCTGACTTTCCGCCGGGCAGCAAAAAGTTCATACTCTTGGTCCTTAATCAATTGTGTGAGTGCTGTTTTTGCTTGCTCCAAATCTTCCATGGCTTTATTCTGTGCATCATATAATTCCGGAGAATACAGGCGGATTATTGTCTCTCCTGCCTTTATATCCTCACCTTCGCTGGCTAATATTTCTACAACCGAAGCAGTAGCTTTTGATTTAATGTCTAGTATAAGTTCAGGTTTGATAGTACCTGAAGCTGATATACTATCTAAAAAATCTCTTTTAGTTACATTGGTATAAGTGTAAAAATCAAGAATAAATTCCTCCTCTTGAGGAAAAAAGTATTTATAAGAAAAGAATATAATAATAGTCATAACAACTAAAGTAAAGATAATCAATCCTAACTGTCTGAATTTCTTAGTTCTTTTAGCACGTGGTTTTGGTTTTTTTATAATAATTGGCTCAGTCACTTTGCCCCTCCTTTACATTTTTTTAACTTCGTTTGGCAGGTAACTATTTGTAATTTGGTGAAATATGTAATGAACATACTACCG
>JAAZMN010000063.1 GCA_012798795.1 Bacillota bacterium
ATGTTGCCATAAAAGCCATCGCCGGACATGGCCAAGATAGACTCTTTGGGTTGCCCGCGTAAAACCTCTTATTTTCGTTTCGGCAACATACTGGTCAATCAACTGCTACTGTTCCTTACCTAACTTTTTCTGACCTGTTTCTCTGACTGAATGATCTCCTTTCCCGTTGGATTTTGACGATCGCATTCATTTATAACCTTATTTGAATTATGTTACTAATTCGACAATACTGGCCGTTATCCTTTTGAAAAACCTTTTTTTCGGGATATTGTAGAAAGACTTCGGTCTCTCATTCAGACTACTGAAAATCTACATAAAAAAACCTCGCCCCAGTGGACGAGATTAGTGACAATAAGCACCTAAATCACAAAAAAACGCAGCGGTCGTGCTCCGAAATGGAGTAACCAATCTTTTTCGAAAGCTTGATAAACTGTTTTGTTCCTCCACACCTAAATCTTCTAGTAGTCGCTCTTCCCAACCCCGCATCAAGTGAATAACGGGTATCTTATTCTTTATACCTTTTTAGTTAAAGGGGCCCTAAAGCCTTTCCATGCTCTACATCAGGTTCGCAGTGGATATAAAGCTTACCGATAGCGACGACTTTGCGGTGGTTTCATGTTATTAACCTATTGTTCCTCGCTTTCCTCCTGTCAGGTGACCCAATTTTTCCGCGAGCAGCAGCGGCTCATTTCCTGGGACTCTCAACTCGTCCCAATAAGATGCTTTGCACGAACATATCAAGAGTAGACTTCACTTCTGAAATATCGGTTAAGGTCCCTGACAAGGAGTCCAGTCCATAGTGATGACTCTGTAGGAGTAAGACTTCGCCAACATTTTCCTCGATTACAGATATCATATTCAATGCATCAAGGCCACCGGCTTCTTCATTGCCGATAACTACGTAATTCTTCGTTATTCTAGAATATCGTTCGTAAAGAGTCAAATCGCCAAATACTGACTGGGAACGCTCATTGAACGCAAAGAAACGTGAGCAAGGTGCCCCACTATAAACAGGTAAAGCCATGATAGCTAAATCGTGGGCCGCAATAGTCTTGTACAAAAATGCCACATGATCCTCATGGCAACATTGCCTTCTGTCCGAAACCATGCATTCGTAGGAGCAGTTACCGCATCCATTGATTTTGTAGTCGGTCATGTTCAAAAGAGAATATTCTACTCCCCTGTTTTCCAATACCTCACCAATATACTGCAGTACCTTAAAGCAGTTCCCTGGTTTCTTCCTTCCACTAAAAGACAACAAACAGACCCTCATAGGTTATTCCTCCAAACCACAAATCTAGAAATGTTATATAACGTTATAGTGTTCCCCGGGTAATCAAATGAATTATGTCGGGAACGCACTATGTGATAGGTGCAGCTTTGTTTGGCTTAGCAGGTCAGCCCAAGTCAAAAACTGCTAACTGCTTGTTGGGGCAGAATTCTAATGTCCCGATTTTTTCGAACCTAGCATTTATGGGCAATTTTACACCCTCTAATATTTTCATTGCCCTCTTGTACATATCCTGAGATAGATCCATGCACAGAGTACAATGGGGAACCCAGATCTTCGGCTTATAATACTCCCAAACATCATCACCATATTTACTAAAGCAGTCGTGGAATTTCCGGTGAGCATCGAATAATTCTGGTGAGGTTTCTGGAGCAAGAAATATCACCGGTTGTTCAGTTTGAAAGGCATCAACATGAGAGAATATTACCTCAAATGGTCTCGTTTCTTTCGCAAACTGTTTCAAATCATTCTCGAATTCTTCGATCGGCAGATTTCCATAAATACACAACGATACATGAGGCCTTGTTCCTTCGTCAATGCTAATTCCGCTTTCTCGAAGTGCTGAATGTATCTCATCGATCTTCATTGACGCTTCTTTATCCAAATATAATTCAATCGCATAAGGAATTAACCTCACTCCCTTTCGTCCGCAATTGAGAAACACATTTCACATAACATCCCGGAAACAGGAGAAACACGCCAATTAGTTCTAAGGTTGGGCCCATTCAAAGCATTGCGAGTCCCAATGTTTTGCTACAGTTCTAGCTCGTATATTCTTTCGTTACCTCTTACTTCTACGCATTCGAATCCCAATGTTTCGTGCAACCTCTGAGAAGCTATATTGTAATCATAGATTGTGGAACCATAAATCTTAGTAATGCCTATTTCCTTCGCTCTTCGCAAAATAGCTTTCATGACCTTCGTCCCAATACCTACTCCACGATACTTTGGAACACCAATAACAATCGGAGGGTTCTCCGCCTTTAGTGTAACATCCCCTATCGGCATAAATTCTCCATCCTCTAGAATCTCTATAAAATATAACTCGCCGTGAGTGGACAAATATTCATACATACCGCGCACGTACTCTGCATCCGGAATGTCCGCCGAGCCGAAGATTCCCTCGGAGTTATGATATACTGTTTCGTCTTGGTACCACGGGATAGCCACTTGGTGATCGCCATCGTAGGCTCGTAGTCTGATCTCCCTGTCGATATATAAAATACTTGGTTGCTGTACTCTGTTAAACGCCATAATCGTAACCCTCCCGAGTATAGCCACGACAAAAGGGTTTATTTTTTGCGTCATAGGCTTCATCTATACCACACTCTAGTTCTTCGTAAGCCTCCCTGCACGTGATAGTAACCTTTAACACAATCACAAAAGCATCAGCAGCATGCACTATGACCATAAACAGGCATCCGCTTCATACTGCCCCTTGTACATTTGAATAGACTTACGCCGTATTGTTACAATCTACCCCTTGTATGCCAC
>JAAZMN010000064.1 GCA_012798795.1 Bacillota bacterium
ACGGGCTGCATTAAGCTTTGAATCGTATCCGCAGTCTTATAAAACGTTTTTGGAATTGGTTTATTCGATAAAACCTCAATCATTTTCCGAGATAGAATTATTCGGCAGGTATGAGTTTGGAGAGCAACTGGATTATGGAGTGAGCTTGACTTTAGCAGATAATTTGGTTTTATCTGGTAGGCTCAATACTGATAATGAACTATCCTTAGGATTAAACTGGAAATCAGTGAAATATCCTTTTAATGTTTCAATTAATCGGCAAAATGATCATCTGCAGTGGCTGGTAGGTTATAGGTTTTAAATATAAATTTTGTTAGTTTGCTTTTGGTGTTAATTTGGGTTAGAATTCTATGTGGAAGTTAACTGGCATTGGTCGGTAAGAGGAGAAATATTGTCGTGAATATTGTACTGCATGAGCCTCAAATTCCAGAAAATACCGGAAATATTGCTCGTCTATGTGCTGTTACTGCTTGTCGGTTGCATTTAATACGGCCGCTGGGCTTCTTTTTGGATGACAAACGTCTAAAGAGGGCAGGTTTAGATTATTGGGACAAGCTGGATATTATTGTTCATGATTATTGGGATGCATTTATCCTAACCTGTAAGCCTCAACGGCTATTTTTTGTGGAAACAGACGGTAGTAAATTGTATACCGAAGTAAAGTACAAGCCTGACGATTATCTTGTTTTTGGCAGTGAAACTAAAGGACTTCCTGCCAATATACTAAAAAATAGTTGGGACAATCATATATCGCTACCAATGATCAATCCCCGATCGCTAAATCTGGCTAATACAGTTGCTATTACTCTGTACGAAGCATGGCGGCAGCTTGGCTTCAGACAGCTATAAAATAAGTAAAGAAACTCGTTTTGAGGTGAGAATAATGAAAACTATTAATTTCAGAGGCGGAGTGCACCCTGAATACAGTAAATACATTACTGCTGATCTGCCAGTCAAGGTATTGCCACCGCCTGAAATTGCAATTATTCCCATGGTACAGCATGTGGGTGAGGCGGCAGAACCACTTGTAAAGAAAGGAGATCAGGTTAAGGTAGGGCAGATTATAGGGAAGATCTGTAATACTGTATGTGCATCGGTTCATTCTCCTGTATCGGGTACTGTTAAAGCTGTTGAGCCGCGACCTACAGTCAATGGTCATGCTTTACTATCAGTTGTTATTGAAAATGATGGGCTAGATGCTGTGATAGATATGAATCCCCACCCTGATCCGATACAATTATCGGCTGCGGAGATACAAAAGAAAATTGAATCTGCCGGTATTGTTGGCTTAGGTGGAGCTGGTTTTCCTGCAATTGTTAAAATAAATTCAGCAAAAGATCATAAAATTGACTATCTGATTATTAACGGAAGTGAATGTGAACCGTATTTGACTGCGGATCATCGGGTTATGGCAGAATATACATCAGAGGTGATTTTAGGAGCAAAACTATTGGCAAAGGCATCAGGTGCCGAGAAAATAATTATTGCAGTTGAAGAGAATAAGCCTGAATGTATTGCCAAATTAACTGAAGCAGCTGGCTCAAGCGCGATTGAGGTTGTTAAAGTTGTGACTAAATATCCAGCAGGCAGCGAAAAACAACTGATCAAAGCAGTCTGTAATCGTGAAGTTCCTTCAAACGGGCTGCCGTACCAAGTGGGAGTTCTTGTGCATAATGTAGGGACCGCTTGGGCAGTTGCCCAAGCCTGCCAAAAAGGACGACCATTAATCGAGCGGGTGGTTACAGTTTCAGGTGATATTATTAAAGAACCGGGTAATTTTCTTGTTAGGTTAGGGACACCCTTTAAAACGGTTATTCAAGCTGCCGGAGGATTTACAGCCGAACCGGCAAAGGTATTGGCAGGAGGTCCTATGATGGGTTTAGCTCAATATAATCTGGATGTTCCTGTTGTTAAAACTGTGACCGGTATTTTAGCTTTTTCGCAAAAAGAAGTAAAGCAATACGATCCGATGCCGTGTATAAAATGCGGCCGCTGTGTAGAAGTTTGTCCTGCTCACTTAATGCCTGTTAGAATTGAATTGTTTGCCATCAACGGAATGTGGGATGAAGCCAGAGATTATGGGGCAATGGATTGTATAGAATGCGGCTGCTGTACTTATATCTGTCCATCAAAACGTGGACTATTTCATTGGATTAAGTTGGCAAAATCTAAAATAGCAAAGGTCTAACAGAACCTCAAACAAGTTAATAGATTAGGAGGAAATGTTGTGGAAGGATCACGTTTAGTTATATCTTTGTCACCGCATATACGAGACAAAGATACCACACAAAAAATAATGTTTACAGTTGTGCTTGCTTTAATACCGGTATGGGCAGCTGCCACATATTTTTTTGGATTTAACAGTATCCGCTTGGTTTTACTGAGCTCCATTACCGCTGTTGCGGCAGAAGCAGTAATTATGGTAATTAGACGACAGCCCGTCACTGCTGTTTTAGATGGCAGCGCACTAGTTACAGGTATGCTGTTAGGGTTGAGTTTGCCGCCTTCTTTGCCTAGTTGGATGGCAGTTTTAGGGGCTGTAGTTGCCATTGTTGTAGGTAAGCAGGTTTTTGGCGGCTTAGGATCGAATCCTTTTAATCCTGCGTTGGTAGGTCGAGCTTTCTTAGTAGCCTCGTTTTCAAAGGCAATGACAACTTGGACTGCTCCATTTACAGATACTGTTACAGCTGCTACACCTTTAATAAACCAAAATGCAGTATCTTATTCGGAGCTGTTTTTTGGTACTACTGCCGGCTCTCTTGGTGAAACATCCGCGCTAGCTATTTTGCTCGGGGGAATATTTTTATTTTACCGGGGAGTTTTAGATTACCGTATTCCGGTTGGCTTTCTTGGTTCGGCAGCTGTCTTGATGTTTTTATTCGGTGAAGATCCTATCTTTCATTTATTAAGCGGCAGTCTGTTATTGGGCGCTGTATTTATGGCAACAGATATGGTCACTACACCAATAACGCCAAAAGGACGCTGGATTTTTGGTATCGGTTGTGGTGTTATTTTGGTCTTGATTAGATTGTGGGGCAGTTTACCTGAAGGCCTGACATATTCTATTTTACTAATGAATGCTGCTACACCTCTAATCAATCGCTGGACACGTCCAAGGATTTTCGGACAAGGGGTGAAAACTCATGAATGAATCAACACGAATGATTTTAGTTTTAACGTTAATTGCCATGATTTCTGGAGCATCATTATCATTAGTCTACGGTTTAACCGAGGGGATTATCAGGGATAATTTAGCTAGAGAACTTCATGCCAGTATATTTCAAGTTTTACCGGGAGCTGTAGATGTAACAGTCATCGAGGCCAGTGGGTCATTATTTGTTGAGGATGATGAGTCAAGCCTGAAAAATATAGATGACAGCGATGATGAACCTTTACTGCTGTACAAAGGCTTGGATGCTGATGGTGAATCTGTAGGATTTGCTTATGTAGCGGAAGAAACGGGGTACGGTGGGATTATTAAAGTAATGGTAGGAGTAGATGATGAAACTGAACAGATTATCGGCGTAATTATTCTTGAACATGCTGAAACTCCCGGTATTGGGAATAAGATAGAAGATGAGAGTTTTCGTAATCAGTTTATCGGAAAAACCGTGACTGATCCGATAGCTTTAGGAAAAGATATTCAAGGTATTACTGGTGCAACAGTATCTTCGCGTGGGGTGATTCACGCAGTTCAAAAAGATCTTGAAAAAGCCATTCAAGCGTATAAGGAGGCGAATTAGAATGAACAGATTATCTAAGGATCTTCTGCGGGGGCTTTGGAATGAGAATCCTACATTTCGCTTACTAATAGGGCTTTGTCCGACTTTAGGTGTAACAACCAGTGCTTTTTATGGGTTGGGAATGGCCTTGGCCACTGCATTTGTTTTAATATGTTCCAGTGCACTGATTAGTATGCTGAAAAAAGTAATTCCTGAAAAAGTAAGAATTCCGGCATACATTATTATAATTGCAACTTTTGTAACTATAATCAGCTTTTTGCTGCAGGCATATTTACCGGATCTTTATACTGCATTGGGCGTTTTTATTCCTCTGATTGTAGTTAATTGCATAATTTTAGGGCGTGCTGAAGCATATGCATCAAAAATGCCCGTATTATTATCCATATTCGATGCTTTTGCAATGGGGTTAGGGTTTACATGGGCTTTAACGCTCTTAGGTTCAATTCGAGAATTATTAGGGACGGGTAAAGTATTTGGTGTACAGATTCTACCCGATGGGTTTACTCCCTGGGCTATCATGAGTTCACCGCCTGGTGCTTTTCTTACTCTCGGATTCTTGCTTGCCTTAGTGAATTTAATCAGTGATAAAGTTGCAAAGAGCATTAGTGCCTCTCGGCCAAAACCTACTGATTAGGGGGTCAAACAGTGAAATATCTATTATTGTTTATTGGTACTGTAATTACAAATAACTTTGTTTTAGTACAATTTCTGGGAATTTGTCCATTTATCGGTGTATCTAAACAGGTCACCACTTCGCTGGGTATGGGGGCAGCAACAACATTTGTTATGGTAGTTTCAGCCCTGGTTTCCTGGCTAATTCAGCATTTTATCCTTGTTCCTTTGAACTTAGAATATCTACAAATAGTATCTTTTATATTGGTTATTGCTTCTTTGGTACAGTTAGTAGAGATGTTTTTGCACAAATCAAGCCCTGGCTTATATAGGGCAATGGGAATTTTTTTACCGCTGATTACTACTAACTGTGCGGTTTTGGGCTTAGCCTTAAATGCAGTTGAACGCTCGTATAACTTAGGTGAATCTTTGATTTATGGTTTGGGAGCTGGTGTAGGTTTTACTGTAGCACTGCTGCTTTTAGCAGGTATTCGTGAGGAATTGGAGTTTGCCGATATTCCTAAACCGTTTAAGGGAGCAGGTATTGCGTTAATAATAGCAGGATTATTATCTCTTGCCTTTAGTGGATTTGCCGGAATGATATAAACCGGTTGGAAGGAGTGAATAACATTGAATAATGCCCTTATAGGAGTATTGTTTATGGGTGGATTGGGTGCGTTATTAGCTGTCGGTTTAGTATTTGCTTCAAAAAAGTTTGCGATAAAAGTTGAACCTATGATTGAAGAAATAGAAACTGCTCTGCCCGGAATTAACTGTGGTGCTTGTGGATTTGCAGGATGTCGTAGTTTAGCTGAGGCAATTGCTGAAGGTAAAGCTCCCAGTAATGCATGTCCTGTCGGCGGTAATGCAGTTGCTGAAAAAATAGCTGAAATTTTGGGTGAAGATCAAGCTAGTGCTCCTAGTCGGAAGGTTGCACAAGTGTTATGTAAAGGCGGTAATGTTGAGGCAGCTGCAAGGGCTGACTATGACGGTCCGGGAGATTGTCGGATTGCCAATATTACTCAAGGCGGAGATAAAGACTGTATTTATGGTTGTTTAGGATTGGCGACTTGTGTTGAAGCCTGTCCGTTTGATGCAATGGCAATGAATGAAAATGGTTTGCCCATTGTTTTTGAGGATAAGTGTACTGGGTGCGGTAAATGTGTTGAAGCATGTCCACGTGATATTATTGTTTTGGTCGGTGAGGAATACGGCGTTCATATTCGCTGCCGTTCATTATCTCTTGGCAAAGATGTTCGGAAAGTATGTAATGTTGGCTGCATTGCCTGTCGTAGATGTGAAAAAGAATGTCCTGTCGGTGCTATTTCTATTATTGATAATTTGGCCCGCATTGACTATGATAAATGTATTGTATGTGGTAAATGTGCAGCAGTATGTCCTGTAAAGACTATTGAAATACAAGAGGGTAAGAGCGTTATTAAACCGAAAAAGGTTGGCTAGTAATATGAATATCAAGTTTGGCAGAAGGTTTTTTTTAATTATTTTGGTAGTTATGGTTGTATCCGGTATAATAACTTTACATTTAAGGACAGATTCATCGTCAGTTGCCGACAATCCTGTGACAAGTACAACAATGACCCGGTTCTTGATGGATACAGCTATTGTTATCAAGGCTGTCGGTCCAGATTCGGAAAATGCAGTGAATGAAGCTTTTGCGGAAATTGAGCGAGTAGAAGCTGTATTTTCCCGTCATTTACCGGACAGTCAAGTAGCGAAAATTAATCAACATGCTGGGGAGTGGGTAGCTGTTTCACCTGAAGTATTTGAACTTTTACAAAAGGGGATTTATTATGGCCGGCTCAGTGGCGGTGCTTTTGATATTACTATCGGTAGTGTAATTGAATTATGGGGCTTCGGCAGCGGTATTAACCGTGTACCAGATGAAGATGAGTTAAGACAAGCTAGACAATATGTTGATATAAGTAAAGTAGAAATAGACGAAGAAAGAGGTCGGGTTCGCATACCTCAAGGGACGGTTTTAGATTTCGGCGGAATTGCCAAAGGTTATGCAGTGGATTTATGTAAACAGGTTTTAAAAGAAAATCGTGTTATTAGTGCTATGATCAGTGCCGGTGGAGATATAGCTGTCGTTGGAGTCAAGGAAAACGGCAATCCTTGGCGTGTTGGAATACAGCATCCGCGAATATCTACCGATATACTTGCAGTTGTAAGTCTCGTTGATCAAACGATAGTTACTTCAGGTGATTACGAACGGTTTTTTATTGAAGAAGGGGTCCGATTTCATCACATTATTGATCCAGCAACCGGCTTTCCAGCCCGGGGAGTAATTAGTGTTACCATTATTGCGGATTCTGCTGCTGACGGGGATGCATTATCAACTGCAGTTTTTGTTCTCGGCCTGGATCAAGGTAAAGAGCTCATTGAAAGGCTTGACGGTATTGAAGCGGTAATTGTGGATGAAGATGGGGATGCCTGGGTATCTTCGGGCTTAAAAGATGAGATTGAGTTGTTGTAAAAACACTGGATATTTTTATTTGTTTTATAAGAGGTGAGTAATGGATGTACGATTTGATAATAATTGGTGGAGGTCCCGGAGGGCTTACAGCAGGTATATATGCTGGCAGAGCAAATCTAAAGACTTTAG
>JAAZMN010000065.1 GCA_012798795.1 Bacillota bacterium
AATAAAATCAACTGCTCCACTAGATAACGCTTTCATAGTAATATCGAAACTATGTTCAGTCACGCCGCTTAACACTAATATTGGCAGTGGTTTGGTACTCATCACTCGTTTAATGGTCTCTAAGCCGTCAAGCACCGGCATTTCAAGATCAAGAGTCATTACATCAACGTCAAAACGTTCGAGTTTTTTTAAAGCGTCTAAACCGTTTCTGGCGGTGCCTACTACTTCTATATCCTCTTGTTCATTTAAGATTTCAGAGATCACTTTACGCATAAATGCACTGTCATCAACAACTAAAACTCGAATTGCCACCGGGTCCACCTCAAATCTCTTTTGACTCTTGTCCGATTGTTGTTACTTCAACAATACCTGTCTCTACAAACAAACGCATTTTTCTGCCGCGATTTCCTGCAGTGTCTTGACTAATAATAGGGATGTTAGCTTTCTCAAGTTGTTCAATTACAGCTTTAATATTTTTGGACCCCACATTTAAGCTGTTTGAGCCAAAATTAGAAAATAAATGGGCGCCACCAGCTATTTTTGCTGTCAATCTATTTCTATCTGCTCCAGCCTTAACTGCACATTCAATCAGCGCAGGTATTGCAGTATCAGCATATTTACCTGGAGTAAGAGCTCCGTTACTATCCTTTCTACTTTCAGCTAAAAAGACATGGGCCATTGCACCAACCTTTGAATAAGCATCATATAATACTACCCCAACACAAGAACCCAGTCCTACAGTGGTTAAGATTCCATTCTTGCTCATAACCCCAATTTGTCCCATATTGACGAAAACTTCATTCATTCCACATCCTCCAGCACTAAACCTTGGTAGAGCTTACTAAAAGCTTTTTCAAAGGAATTATCGCTTGGAAGGAAAATGATGTGTCCCTTAAGCTGGGTATAAGTTGTAGAAAAATGGGTATCTATTACTGTAACGCTATCAACTACGTTAGCATTTGCCAGAATACTCTGCCATATTGCTCCTACCATATCAACTGCTATTACAGGTACTGTAGGATTAATCCGTACTTTCATTAAAAAACTTAGAGCAGTTAAGTATGAACCAAGCATAATGTTACCAACTTCCAGAAGTGCCGATTCGGCTAATTCTGATAGTCCTGTTAGATTTTCTGCTAATAACAAGCTGGCTAGATTTATCGAGCTTTCAATGGGTAGAATAAATACGATATGACCTTTTAGTTCTTCTAAAACCTGCATATAAATACAGGTCACAATATCCTCAGAACTATTAATAAATTGTGCGGCTTCCGAAAATGAAAGCACACGCGCCTTTGGAACAATTAATTTCAAGCGCTTTCCGCTCAGCATATGAGATAAAGCCGTTGTAGCATGACTAGCCCCGATATTTCCCAGTTCTTGCAGAAAATCTAATCTAGCATCCATGAACAAAACCTCCTAATTTATGGCTTTATTTAGTGCTTCAATTACCCGTTGAGCATCAAATGGTTTTACTAAAAAGTCTTTTGCTCCGGCATTTAGTGCGTCTATGACCATTGGTTTTTGTCCCATAGCACTACAAACAATTATCTTTGCGTCAGAGTCGATTTTCATTATCTCTCTTATTGCTGTAATTCCATCCATTTTTGGCATCGTAATATCCATTGTAACTAAATCCGGTTTAAGTTCAACATATTTTTTTACTGCCTCTACTCCATCAGCAGCTTCACCAACGACTTGAAATCCATTTTTTTGAATAACACTCCTTAAAGTCATCCGCATAAATGCAGTGTCATCGGTAATGAGCACTGTTTTAGCCAATGGACTCACTCCTTCCTTTAGTCAAAATGCTGTGATCTAAAATTAGTGCCACTTGTCCATCGCCTAATACAGTAGCACCACTTATTCCGTAGATATCACCTAATACATCAGTTAGTGACTTGATCACTATCTCTTGTTGACCAATTAAATCATCAATAATAAATCCTATTTTAACTCCTTGACTTTCGATAACAATTACTGACAGAACATCTCCATGACTAGATGGGGCAAACCCAAGAAATTCAGCCAGATCTATTAAAGGAAGCACTTCATTTCGCAGCACAATTACCTGCTGTTGTGAGACTGTCTTAATCTGGTTGGAGTTAACTAATAAGCTCTCTTTTACAGCCTGAATCGGGATGGCATATGTCTGATTTTGACACTTGACTAATAATGCTTTAATAATCGCCAAAGTAAGAGGTAGTTTAATGGTCACACATAAGCCTTGAGCGGATTTTGAGTCAATTTCTATCTGACCGCTAAGTGATTCGACTATGTTTTTAACAATATCCATGCCGACTCCGCGTCCTGAGATATCAGTAACATAATCATTAGTACTAAAACCAGGTTCAAATATCATATTTATGGCTTCATTAACAGTAAAGATTGCATTGTAATTAGAAGGTAATAACCCTCTTTCTATTGCGGTACGCTTAATACTCTCTACATCAAGACCTTGACCATCATCAGCAACTTTAATTAGAACATGACTACCTTCATGATATGCACTGATTCTAATTGTGGCTTGAGGCGGTTTCCCCAATGATTTCCGCTGCTCTTTAGTTTCAATGCCATGATCGATACTATTGCGAATTAAGTGAACCAGAGGGTCTCCAATTTTATTAACCAGAGAACGATCTAATTCTGTTTCTTCGCCGATAATTTCAAGATTA
>JAAZMN010000066.1 GCA_012798795.1 Bacillota bacterium
TGATAATGCTTTATCAAAAGCGGGGTAGTAAAGTAAGGTTAAACTGGCTGAAAATAAATTAAAAAGGCTCCTACGGAGCCTATTATTATTTATTTGGAGCGGATGACGGGTATCGAACCCGCAACCCTCGGCTTGGGAAGCCGATACTCTACCATTGAGCTACATCCGCCGGATATTATTATTATATCATTATTCCTGTAGAGCGCAAGTGTTATTTACGGGCCATTTATACTACAGCTAGCTTACTGTTTCTTGACTGACAATCAGCTTGGTGTTATAATTAATTGAATAAAATTGCGCCTATAGCTCAGAGGATAGAGCGTCGGCCTCCGGAGCCGAGAGCGCAGGTTCGAGTCCTGCTAGGCGCGCCAATAGTATGATATTTACATAAACCTAAGTGCTTAAATGAGTATTTAGGTTTTCTTTTAGAAGGAAATAATTTAAACATGCCGAAGGACAACACAGCATAGTATACTGAGGAGGAGTAATTATGGCGGCACAAATCATTGATGGGAAAGCAATTGCCAAAGAAATTAGAAAAGCTCTGGCAGAAAAGATAAAAGTACTGCTTGAACAGGGAAAACCAAGACCTGGATTAGCAGTTGTTCTTGTAGGAGATGATCCGGCTTCCAACCTGTATGTAAACATGAAAAAGAAAGCCTGTAAAGAAGTGGGGATTTACTCTGAAGAACACAGATTACCCGGTACAATTAGGCAAAACGAGTTGTTGGGCTTAATCGATAATCTAAATAGTGATGCCAAAATACATGGAATCTTAGTACAGCTGCCACTGCCTAAAAGTTTAGACGAACAAGAGATTATTAATAGAATCGATCCGGCTAAGGATGTAGACGGCTTTCATCCGATCAATGTGGGGAAACTGTGTATTGGTGAGAAAGCATTTATTCCTTGTACTCCCGCTGGTATTATGCACATGATCGATACCATAGAATATAATCCGTCTGGAAAGAAGGCGGTTGTTATAGGCCGCAGTAATATAGTAGGTAAGCCAATGGCACAATTATTATTACAGCGGAATGCTACCGTCACATTATGTCATTCAAAAACGAAAGATCTTGCAGCTGAGTGTCGTCAAGCTGATATTTTAGTTGCAGCAGTAGGAAAACCGGAAATGGTGAAAGCAGATTGGATTAAACCCGGTGCGGTTGTCATAGATGTAGGTATAAACAAGGTAGGCACAAAAACCTTGGGTGATGTAGCATTTGAACAAGCCAAAAATGCAGCAGGTTGGATTACACCGGTACCGGGTGGAGTTGGACCAATGACTATTGCAATGCTGCTTAACAGCACTGTTAATGCTTGTGAATCCGTTTTTTACTAGAAACGTTCCTCCTATTTATGGGAACGTTTTTTTCAAAGGATATTGCGTAAGGAAAGAAGAACATATTAATGATCTTTATAAATACTGAGGAGTTTCGTGATGATTAAATTTTTTGAAAAAATTGGCTCCGTAACTCGACTGCTATTTGAAACTTTATATTATATTTTTCGCGGCGATGTAGAATTTAAAAGCGTTGTTAATCAAATGGTAGCTTTAGGTGTTAAGTCTATCCCTTTAGTACTGGTTATTTCCGGATTTACTGGTATGGTATTTTCATTACAGGTGGCAGGGCAGTTAGAACGTTTTGGGGCGGCTTCATTGATCGGCCAATTATTATCCATTGCCATTATCAGAGAATTGGGTCCGGTACTTACCGGGGTGGTAGTAGCAGGCCGAGCAGGATCAGCTATTGCAGCCGAACTTGGCACAATGAAAATCACGGAACAAGTGGATGCACTAAGGGCATTAGCTACAAGCCCCGTTCAATACTTGATTGCTCCCCGTTTTGTAGCTTGTGTGATTATGGTTCCTGTTTTGACAATATTTAGTAACATTATTGGCATGTTTGGCGGTTATCTAGTTGCAGTTAATCAGGTGGGAGTAATTCCGAAGGTGTTTTATGAATCATCTATTAATTTTTTGAGGCCTTATGATTTATGCTGCAGTTTACTTAAAGCTGCTGTATTTGGTATTATTATTGTTATAGCTGGGTGTGTAAGCGGATTGAAAACCCATCGAGGGGCTCAAGGTGTAGGTGATTCTACAATAGCAGCTGTAGTAAATGGTATGATTGGAATTTTTGTAGTTAATTACTTTTTGTCAGCTTTGATGTGGTAGTATGGAGGGATTACAAAGTTGTTTGAGTTACGTAATGTGTATTACACACCGGGTGGTAATCAGATTCTCAAGAATATTAGTCTTTCCATTAAACGAGGCGAGATATTCGTAATTATGGGTCTTAGCGGAGCGGGAAAAAGTACGATTTTAAGATTGCTAAATGGATTGATCAAAGCAAATTCAGGCTCTGTATTAGTCGACGGAGTAGATATTACCGGGCTATCGGAAAAAGCATTAGCTGAGGTTCGCCGTAAGGTAGGTATGCTTTTTCAATCAGCTGCATTATTTGATTCGCTTACAGTGGCTGAGAATGTAAGTTTTGCATGGCGGAATGAAAAAATTAATGATATACAGAAACGTGAAATGGTGAGAGAAACTCTATCTGTAGTAGGATTAGTCGGAGTAGAAGATAAAATGCCATCTGAACTCAGCGGTGGTATGAAAAAACGGGTAGGATTAGCTAGAGCGATTGCTATGAAACCGCAAGCCCTATTATATGATGAACCGACTTCAGGTTTAGATCCAATGACAAGTAATACTATCTTAGAACTAATCAAAGATCTTAATGAAAGACTGCAGGTGACTTCAGTAGTTGTCACTCATGAACTAGCCAGTGCTTTTGCAATCGCTGATCGAGTTGCACTGCTGCATGATGGGAAAATTGTATTTGTAGGTTCGGTATCGGAAATGGAAGAAGCGAATATACCTTTAGTAAAAAATTTTATTACCGGAGGTAAAATTTAAGTCGGATAAGGGGGGGTATACATGCTGAAACTGACACCTGAAGCGAAAGCAGGGGTTACGGTGCTTATAAGTGTGGTGCTGCTTACTACAATGGTCATGGCTGTCGGACGGATAGATATTGGCCGTAGAGATGCTATAGAGGTTAATATTTTGTACAATACTGTAGACGGTTTGAGAGAAGGTGCACCGGTACGTTACGCAGGTGTTAATGTGGGTACAGTTGCAGCAATTCAGATAGCATCCGACGGAGTATTAGTTAAAGTCCAATTTGATCGCGAGCTTTTAATACCAGCTGACTCACTTTTTGCCATTAAAAATGTAGGAATATTAGGAGATAAGTATATTGAAGTTCAACCGGGAACAGCTCAACAGCCACTAGATATTACTAAAACTATTGTGGGGAAAGAACCTGTTGTTATTGATAGCATTTTAGTTGGAGTAGAATCCACGCTGTATAATTTAAATCAAGCTATAGAAGACATCACTGAGGTCGTTGGTTCCGACGAATTACAAAAAGATGTAATAGAAGCTGGGAAACTATTGAAAGAAACGGTTGCCGGTTTAAAGATTACAGTTGATCAAGTATCACAAGTAGCTGTTAGTGTTCAAGGAGTAGTTGAAAATATAGGATCTATTTCTAATCAATTTCCTGATCTTGAACTTAAAGATACTTTTGATGATATTCAGAAATTTGCAAGTGAGTTGGGAAATCTCAACTTACAGGAACCGATGAATGAGATTAATCAATTCGCTGCTCAATTAAACAATATCCCCATATCTGAACTTACTGATGATGTTCGAAAAATTACTCAAGGGTTGTCAGAAATTGATTTCAATATGGTTAAAGATGATATACATAAATTTACAAATATGCTGTCTGCTGCGGATATCCAGCCGCTAATAACTGAAATTATGGTGGTAACAGAACAAATTAAAGCCCTTGATTTAGCGCAGCGCGGTGACGAAATAGCAAAGTTTACTGCACAACTAGGGGCGGTCCCATTAGCGGAAATTACAGCTGATTTACAGACTGTAGCAAAAAATCTGTCACAAGTTCCTATTGGCGCAATAGCGGACAATATTTATACATTGTCCGACGAATTATCAGCGATGCCCATAACTGAAATAGTGGATGATCTTAAGGTTGTTACTAAAGAACTCAAAGATTTTGGTTGGAATGAACTGTCCGAACAAATTGCTGCATTTACTAACGAACTGAGTAGTTTTGATATACAAGAGCTGTTAGCAGGAGTAACTGATGATTTAAATACATTTTCAAGCAGCTTGGCCAGCATTGAGCTGGATGAACTGCTGGCAGGGGTATCCAAAACAGTAGATAACTTAGAGAATTTAACTGCGATAGTTGATCCTGAAAGTATTGATAATATCATGTGTGATTTAGAAGGAATTACACGCAATGTTAATATTGCATCAAGAGAGATTAATGATATGGTATCGGTACTAAATCAAGACGTATCCAAGTTTAGTCAAGAAACATTTGTGGCTGTAGAAGATATAAAGAAAATAGTATCTGGAGTTGAGCAAGCAATTTCCAGTATTAATTTATTCATTGATGATATGGTTGTAGAAGGTGATACGGCGGACAATTTCAAGTCTACATTAGTAAATGTTCAGGATGGGACTAAAGAATTGGTGGAACTATTAGAATTGGTTACCCGCAATGTTAAGTCTGAAACAGGACCTATTGCTGAATTACAGACTGCATTGAACAGTATTCAGAAACTCAATGCTGATATTGAAAATATAAGAACTATGGGTGAAAAGGTAGAAGTCAAATCTACTTGGGGAGCTCAGCTTAAGTATAAATCTGAAGAAGATGATGACAAGACGCGGCTAATGGCAAATATTGGGTTTGAATTTTGGCCGCATGATAGCAAATCGTTTTTATTAATCGGTATGAGAGATATTCTCGGTAAGAACAATCATTTACAGCTGCAATATGGACGTCAATCCGGGATATTTCGTCAACGATACGGCATCGTTGATACTAGTTTAGGGCTTGGTCTAGACAGTCAAGTATCTGACAAATTAGGATTAACTGCTGAGTTAACCCGATTAACTACACATCGGCCAACCCTTTCTCTTAGGGGCAATTATGCTTGGTCTCCTGATTGGGCAATCGATGTTTCACTAGATGAATTCCTCAGTTTTGATGGGCCAAAATTTGATGGATTTAGTATAGGAATTGAACGTAGATTTTAGTTAATTCACAAGTTAATTATGATATTTGGTTAAACTATAGGTACATCAGAAAGGAGGATGTACCTTGGTAAAAAAGGGTATAGTTTTAGTATTAACAGCTGTGTTAATCATAGTTTTTGCGTGGACGCTGCAACAGCCTTCCGATCTTCCTCTGGAGGATGAGGTTGAATCTCAGGAATCTGTAGCAAATTGGGAAGAACCGGTTGTAGTTGCAGTACAGAATATTGGCCCAGCAACTGTTAAGATTGAAACCGTAAGAAATGTTGTTGTGGATCAGTTCTTTTTTCAATTTTTACAGGAACAGCAGGGCATTGGTTCAGGGGTGATTTACAGATCAGATGGATATATATTAACCAATGATCATGTGGTAGCGGATGCTAATGAGATTTTAGTCAGGCTTCCAGACGGGCGCAGTTTTGATGCTGAAATTGTCGGTAGAGACAGTTTGTCAGATTTGGCTGTGTTGAAAATTGGGGGAAAAGATTTACCTGTAGTTAGTTTTGGAAATTCAAATGAACTGCGTGTAGGCCAGCAGGTAATCGCTATCGGCAATCCTTTGGGTCAGGATTATTCTGTCACAACAGGTGTAATCAGTGCACTGGAGCGGGACATAATAGTTGATCTGGAAAACAATAATTTTTTAGAAGGAATGATTCAAACCGATGCTGCTATCAATCCCGGAAATTCAGGTGGGCCATTGGTAAATCTGTCAGGGCAGGTTATCGGTGTTAACACTGCTATCATTCAGAAAGCCCAAGGATTAAGTTTTGCAATTCCCTCGTCTGCGGCTAAACAAGTTGCTGACCAAATAATTGAGCATGGAAAGCCTCTGAGGCTGGGGGTTTTAGGAGGTTCTTTATATCCAGAATTGGCTAAAACTATTCGGGAGCAAACCGATGCAGTAGTTGCTGTAGAACGAGGTGCGTATATAACTAGGATAATCAAAGACAGTCCTGCAGATAAAAGTAGGCTTCAGACAGGTGATATCATAGTGGCAGTTAACGGGCAGGAGATTGCTGGAATACGTGAACTGCGAGATGCAGTTCAAAAAACGGGTTTTGGTGGGATTTTGCTGCTTGAATATTATCGGGGAGAAGAACGGCAGCAAACCGAAGTTAAATTAAGCTAAATGACAATCCAGGTGTTTACCTGGATTATCATTTGGGTACATTTTCAGGAGGGCTTTTGTGAACATTCGAATTATTGCTGTGGGAAAGTTAAAACAGAAATATCTGATCAATGGGACAGCTGAATATCTTAAACGTCTGCAAGCCTATGCGAAAATAGATGTTTGCGAAGTTAAAGAAGAGAATTTCATGGAACCCTTAAATAAACGTCAAATAGAAATTATTAAGGAAAAAGAAGCAGAAAGAATCCAGACCTTAATTCCCGAAAGATATTACATTATCAGTCTTGACCGACGGGGAAAACAGTTAAGTTCTATGCAATTTGCGAAAAAATTAGAGAATCTTGCAGTTTATCAGCAGGGAAACGCAGCATTTATTATCGGCGGCCCGCTGGGTTTAGCTGAAAGCTTAATAGGACAATCTGACTTTGTCTTATCTTTTTCTCTGTTTACTTTTCCTCATCAATTAATGCGGTTGGTGTTAATGGAACAGATTTATCGTTCCCTGACTATTATCCGCAATGAAAAATATCATAAGTAAAGAAGTTATGAATAGAATAACAAAATCTACTACAGCGTTGAAAGCAGGAAACAATTGGTAATGTGCAGAAACACTTATTAGCAGTGGGAGGTGTGGATCCATGAAGTTGGATAAGATATCTGATGCAGTAATACGAAGACTACCATTGTATATGCGAGTTTTAGATGATATCGCCAGAAAGGGTAGCATTCAATTAGTTTCTTCTTATGAATTAGGGGACAAAGCAGGTGTAAGTCCAGCTCTAGTTCGTAAGGATCTAGCATGGTTCGGAGAATTCGGTAAGCAGGGAGTTGGCTACGAAGTAGATTATTTAAGAATGGAACTGCGGCGGATACTTAACTTAGATAGAGAACATAAAGTTGTATTGGTGGGAGCCGGCAGCTTAGGCACTGCATTAGCCCGTTATAATATAAAACGCTATAATACTGATGATGATTTTAATCTTAATATAATCGGTTTATTTGATAATGATCCGCAAAAGATTGGAAAGAATTATGACGGAATCGAAATTCGCTCAATCTCTGAAATAACACAGTTTGTCAAGGAGAATAAGGTTAAAATGGCCATTATCACTGTCCCAGTTGAGTCAGCCCAAGAAGTGGCCTTGAAATTAATAGATGGCGGAGTGGGAGCAATTCTCAACTTTGCTCCGGTCAAACTTGATTTGCCGGAAAATGTTCATGTTTTAACAGCCGATTTAACGCTGGAGTTTAAACGTCTAGCTTATTACTTAGATGATGAATAAGAGCCGGGGTAAATAACCTGGCTTTTCTTTTAAAATCGGTTTATTTTCACTGCTTTTTTTGATATACTATTTTAGGTGTTTGTTTTATGATGGTTATTGGTAAGTTGGGAAGGATGTAATGTTATGAGTACTTTAGTTGCACAAAAACAGCTGGCAGCATTGATTGCCTCTGCACTAGAACAGATTATAGATCAAGGGATGTTAAATATTTCAGATTTACCGGAGATCAATTTGGAGATTCCCCGCGATAAAAGCCACGGAGATTTTGCTTCAAATATCGCTCTTGTTTTAGCTAAACCAGCAGGTAAAAAACCACGAGAGATTGCGGAAATGATTGTTGAAAATATTGATGATCAGAAATTTATCGATAAGGTAGATATTGCTGGACCGGGATTTATAAATTTTTTCCTTTCAGATCAATGGTTATATAATGTTTTAGAGCGAATTGAAGCTGAAAAATTAGATTATGGCTCCAGTAATTTTGGTGCGGGTGAAAAAGTTCTCTTAGAGTTTGTTAGTGCTAATCCGGTTGGTCCGATGAATATTGTTAATGCTAGAGCTGCAGCAATAGGAGATACTCTTGCCCGCTTATTTAAAGCTAGCGGTTATTTCGTGGCAACCGAGTATTATGTAAATGATGCGGGGGTTCAAACCGAAATATTTGGAAAGTCTTTATTATCCCGTTATCGACAAATAAATAATCCTGATTATCCTTTTCCAGATGACGGATATCCGGGAGATTATATAGTTGATCTGGCACATGAATTATTGAATCAAAATACTGCTCTCGATTGGATGACTGAAGACGAGCAGATAGAGTTTTGCCGCACTTGGGGTATCGATCGGATGGTTGATTCCCAGAGACAAGATTTATTGGATTTCAATGTTAAATTTGATCGTTGGTTTAGAGAACGAGAATTACATCAAGCTAAAGCCCTGGAAAATATTATTAAAATTCTAACTGAACGCGGCTATATTTACGAAGCAGAAGGAGCAAAGTGGTTTCGTTCCACAGCTTTTGGCGATGATAAAGATCGAGTGATTATTAAAAATGATGGGACCTATACTTATGTAACAGCAGATATAGCATATCATTATGATAAACTAAAACGTGGATTTACCAAATTGATTGATTTACTAGGGCCGGATCACCATGGATATATAGGAAGAATGAAAGCTGCAGTTCAAGCTCTTGGTTATTCGGAGGATACATTAGAAATTTTGATTCTTCAATATGTTGCCCTGCTTAGAGACGGACAGCAGGTTAAAATGTCAAAACGCGCTGGAGAATTCATTACCCTTAAGGAGCTGCTTGCTGAGGTCGGTAAAGACGCTGCGCGTTATTTCTTTATTATGCGCAGTTTGGATTCACACTTAGATTTTGATCTTACTTTAGCAGCAGAACAGAGCAGTGAAAACCCTGTTTATTATATTCAATATGCACATGCACGAATATGCAGTATTATAAGACAAGCTGGCGCACAAAGCATTGCGGTAAAATCAGTAAAAGATGTTTCATTACAGCTTCTTAATCATGAAACAGAAATTGATTTAATGAAAAAGTTAGCTGAACTTCCTGAGGAAATTCTCCTATCAACAATAGAAAGAGCACCGCATCGCATTGCCAGATATGCTTTAGATTTAGCAAGTTTGTTTCATTCTTTTTATACTCATTGTTATATCATTGGTGAAAAAGAAGAATTAAGGGATGCACGGCTTGTGTTAATCAGTTGTGTTCGAATTGTGCTTGAGCGAGTACTGACACTTCTGGGAGTCTCTGCACCCGAGCGAATGTAAGGAGGTATTTGATGGGGATATCTCAAGCATGGAAACTGGTAATTAATGCTTTGAAAGCAGCCTGGAATGAATTTACCACATTAATTTTTCTTAATTTAATCTGGTTTTTTCTTTGGTTAGCTCCAATGTTTATAAGTTCGCGTTTTACCGAGAATGAAATGTGGTTTTATATTTCTTTAGCATTATCGCTGTTTTTGTTGGGTCCGATAACTGGTGCTATGCAGTATTTACTAAATAGAATGGCAAATAAAAATGTAATATCTTTTGAAGAGTTTAAACATGGATTTATCAAGTTTTTCTGGCGCAGTGAGGCATTAGTTTTTGTTGGAGCATTTACTTTAGTTGTTATAGTTATTTGCTTTAACATAACAGTAGATAACCTAGGATTACCGCCGATTGTTGTAGCAATTTTTTATGGAATTTGGTTATCATTAACGCTGTTTTGGTTCTTGATACTCCAGTATGCTTTTCCTTTATTAGTGGAGCAGGATGTCGGTGTTTTTTTAACAATTAAGCGAGCGGTGCTTTTAGCTGCCGATAATTTATTAGTAAGTTTGTTATTGTTAATTGCCAGTGGTGTATTAACATATGTTTCGTTTTTCTTAGTAATACCATTTGTCATAATTTGGTTTTCCATGATCGGTCTGATGCAAAACTTTATTGTGGTAGAAATATTAAAGAAATATAATAGCAGTTATAGCAAGGAATAAGGAGGTAGTCTTTGATGGCCAAGTTTATTTTTGTTACAGGCGGGGTTGTCTCAAGTTTAGGTAAAGGTATTACAGCGGCATCCCTCGGTAGGTTATTAAAAAATCGGGGGTTAAGGGTCACCACTTTGAAACTTGATCCATATATTAATGTTGATCCGGGAACTATGAGTCCATTTCAGCATGGGGAAGTATTCGTAACTGATGATGGTGCGGAAACAGATTTAGATATTGGACATTATGAACGTTTTATTGATACTAATCTAACGAAGCACAGCAATGTTACTACCGGCAAAATCTATTGGTCGGTTTTATCTAAGGAACGGCGGGGAGACTTTCTTGGAGAAACTGTGCAGGTAATTCCGCATATTACTAATGAGATTAAAAATCGGATTAGATGTTTAGCTGCAGACAGCAAAGCAGATGTTGTGATTGTAGAAATTGGTGGAACTGTTGGTGACATAGAAAGTCTGCCTTTTTTAGAAGCAATTCGCCAGATCAAAAGCGATATTGGAAGAGACTCATGTCTATACATTCATGTTACTCTGGTGCCGTATATAGATGCAGCTAAGGAATTGAAAACCAAACCTACTCAGCACAGTGTTAAAGAACTTAGAAGTATTGGAATTCAACCTGATATTATTGTCTGCCGCAGCGAATCCGAATTACCTGAAGAAGTACGGGCCAAGATTGGGTTATTCTGCGATATTGAAAAGGCGGCGGTTATTCCTAATACAGATGTCACAAATATATATGAAGTACCGCTGCGTTTGGCGGACGCCGGTTTAGATCAAATAGTATGCAATAAATTGAAAATGAACTGTCGGGACTCAGATATGAATGGATGGCGTGAACTTGTAGAGACTATTAAACATCCTAAGCACGAAGTTAAAATTGCAGTTGTCGGTAAATATGTAGCTTTACCCGATGCTTATTTAAGTACAGCTGAAGGATTACGTCATGGAGGTTTTGCTTATCAGACCGACGTGAAAATTGATTGGATTAACTGCGAAGATGTAGAAACAAGTAATGCAGGTGAAATATTAGCTGATGCCGATGGCATTTTAGTTCCAGGTGGGTTCGGTAATAGAGGTATAGAAGGAAAGCTTAATGCTATTAGTTATGCCCGTGAAAATAACATTCCCTTTTTAGGCATCGGTTTAGGTATGCAGTGTGCAGTGATAGAGTTTGCCCGTTCTGTTTGTGGCTTAGCAGGTGCAAGTAGTTGGGAGTTTGATCAAAGTCAAGAGCATATTATTTTTGATTTAATACCAAATCAAAGTAACGAAAAAAATAAAGGAGGGACTATGCGTCTCGGTCGTTATCCATGTGTTATTGACAGCAGATCAAAAAGCTACAACCTGTATAAATCAGATGTTGTTCATGAGCGTCACCGGCATCGATACGAGTTTAACAACAAATACCGCCAGCAATTTGAAAAAGCAGGAATGCTCTTTGCAGGCTTATCTCCTGATGGTGTTAATGTGGAGATTATTGAATTGCCTGAACACCCTTGGTTTATAGGTTGTCAATTTCATCCTGAATTCAAGTCGAGGCCTAATAGAGCTCATCCCTTGTTTAAAGGATTTATTGAAGCAGCA
>JAAZMN010000067.1 GCA_012798795.1 Bacillota bacterium
CAAATTTTATCTTAGCGTCCTGAATCAAGAGATTCAATTAGAGATGATGGTTGCCTAAGAAACTGAAACAGTGAGATTTTCAAAGAACTAAGCAGATATTCTCCAGAATAGGGGGGTCAAACCGATTAGCCAAAGCCTTGTCTAGTTTACTTCCGGATCTTACACCCACAATTTTAATTGTTCTCGAAAAGTGGGTAAGTTCCTCCCATTCGGGAGTATTCTGTATAGTAGCTGCGATGCCATGTTATTTTACCCTAAATCTCCATCGCATCCCCCAGAATCTGGGCTGCCCTATCTTGCATGGTTGGGGTTACGTGGGAATACCTATTGAGAGTCATGCTAATATCCGAATGGCCCAAACGCTCTTGATCAATCTTGGGGTTAACTTCATTCGCTAATAATAATGTGGCACAGGTATGTCTAAGGTCATGAAATCTTATTTTCTTCACTCCTGCTCTTTCAATTAAATCGGCAAAACTTCTTTGGGCAAAATTATTAATCTGGAGCGGGTCCCCATTTTCTTTAGTAAAAACAAAATTTTGATCCGTATATGCATCACCAAGGCATAGTTTAAATTCGCTTTGTTTGATTCTATGCCGTTTAAGAAGGCTTGCCATTTGAGGTGAAATTGCCACAGCCCTACTTCTTCCCACCTTCGGTGGTCCCAAAATTGGCTCGGAACCAGCCTTAATCAATGTTCGTTTTACTGATATCCTTCTTGCCACAAAATCCACATCTTCCCATTTCAAACCACAAAGCTCACCTTTTCGCATACCGGTTTCGATGGCTAAGGTATAAAAAGCCTCTTCCTCTACACCCGCTTCTCTTGCGGCTAAAAGGAATTTCCGCACCTCCACCTCATCCCATACATGCGCTTCCGCTTTTGTTCCGCGAACAGTAAATACTTTCTGATTAACTTTGCTTTTACCGGTCTTGGGATCAATTTTTCTTCCTAAAGTCAACGTAATCGTCCAAGAAACCTTTGATCTTTTCCTCAATGAACCTCTTAAATTTAAAAGCTCCTTTCATCATTTTTTATTTAACTCTAAATGGTGGGTAAATATTGTCCGCTACCATTGGCTTTGTTAGATTCGTACTCTATCCAGTCAAGTAGCGCTTTCTTTGGAATTCTAATGCTTTTTCCTATACGGACAACCGGAAACTCATTTTGCCTACATAACTCATAGGCACTCGAGCGTCCTATCCTTAAAAAACTATTCAAATTTAATAAAGCACAACTTAACCTGATATTTGCACATCGACGTGATTACTGGCAGTTCCAAGTACATGGCCTTCATTATGATCTATGATGTCATAAACACTTAAGCCAAACTCCCTGCAAAGCCATTGAAAAATACCTCTATCACGTTTCTGGTTACTCCTACATCAACTCTATGTTTGATGTGCTCGAGAAGAGCGAAATGACACCGACCGTGCCTTCCGCTGAGGGCTTGTCTTTTGGTTTATAGGCTGTATAGGGGACGATGGCGGTACAGTACTGTTCCGCTAGTTCATGATACGTCCGATTAATGATGGGTGCACAGGTGCATAAATAGTGGGTTAATTACCCAATTAGGTGGTCCAATTTCAAGCGTGACGGTGACTCAAATTAAACGGAATGATGGCCCCGAAAGAGCGTAATATTCAATAATTTGTAAATTACCACAATAGCCGCCGCTATCAATATGATTATCAAGTCCTGTCTGATTGATCTAGTGTAAAACAAGGAACTCCAACCTTTTTTAGATCTAGCTGTTGCTTTACATATCGAAACCATCAAACCTCTTCCCGCCAACTAGATCTTCTGCGATCCGACTCCTTAAGAACCTTTTTTCTAAGCCTTATATTCAAGGGCGTTACCTCCACAAGCTCATCCGCATTAATAAATTCTAGTGCTTCCTCCAATGTAAATACCCTGTGGGAGGATAATTTAATCGCCTCGTCTCTCCCGGCGGCCCGCATATTGCTCATCTTTTTCATCTTGCATGGATTTACGGTCATGTCCTCATTTCGGCTATTTAGGCCCACAATCATTCCTTCATATACATGGGTACCCGGTCCGACAAACATTTCAGCCCGTTCACTTATATTGGCCAAAGCATACGGCGTCGTAAAACCACCTTGCTGGGAAATGATAGCACCGTTCACCCTTTCCATGATTTTACCCTTATACTCCTCATAATCGAAAAAACGCCGCACCATAGTTCCTTCACCGCGGGTTTCGTTAATAAACTTGGTTCTGTATCCGAGTAATCCCCGGGTAGGGCAAGTGAAAACCAATTTGGTCCTTTGGTTCTTCACACTCATGCTTTTCATTATTCCTTTGCGAAGATTAAGCTCTAAAATGACGCTTCCCACATACTGCTCGGGAACTTCAATGATAACCTCTTCCACGGGTTCGGTGATGTTGCCTTGAAAATCCTTCCTAAGAATTACTTCTGGCTTGGAAACAGCAAGCTCGTATCCTTCCCTTCTCATGTTTTCAATCAATACAGAAAGATGCAATTCCCCCCGTCCCGATATTTTAAACGCATCAGTTGCATCCGTTGGTTCCACCTGCAAACCTACATTAACTTCAAGTTCCTTTTCCAGTCTTTCTTTTATATGCCTAGTCGTCACAAACCTGCCCTCTTTACCTGCAAATGGCGATGTATTCACAATAAAATTCATGCTCAAGGTCGGTTCTTCAATTTTAATAGATGGAAGTTTTATCGGATTATTCTCATTGCAAATGGTTTCACCGATAGTAATATCAC
>JAAZMN010000068.1 GCA_012798795.1 Bacillota bacterium
AAAATGAATTTCTGAACTTCGCTAATATAACCTTTCCCATCTGACCCTCTGTGGTAATATCCTTATTTAAGCACAAGGCGATCTAAGGGACTTTGGATTCTACGCAAATCGTGGCTTGTAACGCGAGTGTAGATCTCAGTCGTTTTAGAGCTCTGGGGTCCGAGCAACTCCTGGATATAGCGCAGATCCGTTCCAGCCTCCAATAAATGCGTGGCGAAAGAATGGCGCAAACTGTGGACAGTTGCTTGTTTATGGATACCAGCCTTGTCTTTTGCCTGTACAAACACCTTTTGCACTGTGCGCTCAGTGATGTGTGATCCAGGCTTCGCTCCAGGAAACAACCACTTTTGTGGACGATATACTCGGTAATACTGGCGCAACGTTTCGAGGGTCACTGGGGACAAAATGGAAAATCTATCTTTCCGCCCTTTACCAGAGCTAACCAAAATCAACATCCGCGAGCTATCAATGTCTCCTGCCTTCAGGCGAACTACCTCACCAACACGCAACCCCGCCGAATATAATACGGTCATAATTGTCCTGTGTTTCAGATTAGTCAACGCACCGATCAGTTTCGCCACTTCCCGTTCACTCAGCACCCTCGGTAATCGAGTTATCTTTTTCGGCCGTCTAATCTTTTCAGCAGCCCCACCGCTTGCCCAAGGTTGACTCGTGAAATAACTTGAGGGCACTGATCGCTTGGTTAGCATAGGAGTGGGAGCACTGCTTATCATCGATTAGATGGAGAATATAAGCCCGAGCGTTGACTTCAGCAGAGTTCCCGTTGGATTTTGACGATCGCATTCATTTATAACCTTATTTGAATTATGTTACTAATTCGACAATACTGGCCGTTATCCTGTTGAAGAACCTTTTTTTCGGGATATTGTAGAAAGAATTCGGTCTCTCATTCAGACTACTGAAAATCTGCATAAAAAAACCTCGCCCCAGTGGACGAGATTAGTGGCAATAGGCACCTAAATCACAAAAAACGCTGCGGTCATGCTCCAAAACGGAGTAACCCTAAAGCCTTTCCATCATCTACATCAGGTTCACGGTGGACATAAAGCTTACTAATGGCCCTGGTGTTAGCCCCATCAATTTTCATTCCTGTGACTTCTACACCAAGTCCGCAAAAAGCTCTGTGACCCCAACTTCTAGACCGTTAAAAAACTGTGATGCAGCAATACTACCTAGCTCGTATGTCCTATAACGTTCAATCTCGAAATTTTCCAAGCTATAAATCATAACTACATTTTGCCTTGGATCAACTATCCAGTACTCCTTTACTCCTGAAAGCATGTAGATACGAAGCTTATCGATCATGTCCTTACTTCGCGTACTATCGGACAAGATCTCCACCACTAAAGTGGGCGTGCCCATATAACGCCCCCTCTCCGTTACATTACCTTCTAGGTCACAGACCACAAGAAGATCCGGTTGCATAACATCTGGCTCATCAAACCCTTTTTTGTGAAAATGCACATCAAAGGGGGCCAAGAACACCCGGCACTCATGGCCACGAAGATAACTATGGAAAGTAAGGTACAATCTGCCTAAGGTTTCCTGGTGACTAATACTGGGTGAAGCTAAGAGCACAATTTCACCATTAATGAATTCCATCCTTAGATCACTTTTTTCGTAGATTTCCATAAATTCTTCGTAGGAGACCTTCTTGCCCCCATACTGATAATCCAGGACCTGCTCCTTCATCAACAAATACTGTTCTAGATTGGTAACATAAGGGGTTAACCTGGCGGTCTTAGTGCCATTTTTGGTGATTACGACTTCGCCTTGCTGCTCTATATGGGACATGTACTTACCAAAGTTCTGTTTAAGTTCGGTCGCGGTAACGGTCAATGAATCTCTTGATTTCATGCGATCACCTCACCAAGAGTATACCAAAAAAGCTACAAATATACAATTGGCTTGTCCGTTATCAAGGGTATAATATGCGATGTTACACCAACGCTCGCGCATCGGTGACAACCCTTTTGTGAGACTAAGTGAACAACAAGCATCCGCACTTCCCTAAACTTCATTCATCTTACTGTACATAATTATAATAAACATGACCGCTAAATCCAAAGCTTCATCGAGATGCACCCAAGAGTCTGGTAAAAAGCCCACACCTTCTAGGTCACCTGCAACCTTAAAGTTCCTCTTCTAAACATTAAGTATTTTACCCTTTCTTTAGACAGGCTTAACAGCCCCCCACTACTATACCATGATCTCTTTCCCACTACGAGGCTTTCCGCTTTGGGACACAAATGCGAATAAACAACATAGCTATTACCCTTATTTTTCGGTATAATATTATTAACAATGAAGTTGACGGAGAGGAGGTCATTAATGGATACGCGTGAGTTGATTAACTACTGGATAGAAACTTCGGATAGAGACTATGCAACAATGCATAACCTATACCAATCTGGGGACTACCATTGGGCCTTGTTCATGGGGCATCTCGTCCTCGAAAAGCTTTTAAAAGCTTGTTATGTTACGACAACGGGAAATCACGCCCCTCGCATTCATGATCTTTTGAGACTAGCTGAGACTTCTCAATTGCAAATTGATGAAAAGATGGCCGACCATCTTGATATCATAACCACCTTCAACATCAGTGCTCGATACCCCGATTTCAAACAGACTTTTTACAAAAAATGCACGCGAGATTTCGCCTACGAAAATATTAGAAGAATAGAGGAAGTGAGAATGTGGCTGAAAGATATTCTACAGACCTTGCCCGAAAAATAGCCGCAGAATACTCTAATGTACTTAAGGAGCACATTAAGTTAGAAACAGTTATCCTCTTCGGTTCATTCGCCAAGAATCAGCAGCATCGAGATAGTGATATCGACATTGCTGTTGTGTCTCCGGACTTTACTGGCGACCGCTTCGAAGATCAACTGAGTTTGATGAGATATCGGCGTCAAGTGGATCTGCGTATTGAACCCGTACCCTTTTTACCCCAGGATTTCGATCTAAATAATCCTTTTGTCAAAGAAATCGTTGATACTGGGCAAATAATCTTTCCCACCTAGATTTTCGGGTTCCAAAAAGCAAACAGCCCCCGGTAACAAAACCGAGGGCTGTTTATCCTTTACCTGAGCTTAAACTCCGAATAAATGTGATCATATTCTTCTAAAACTTTCTCTACGCCAATATAAAAGCTGGTGTTTCTAACAACTTCATCTGGCATATTCAGCATGGGATTATTCTTGAAATCCTCAGGCAGATACTCCTCAGCCGCTTTATTCGGACTTGTGAAATTTGTTATTTCAGCAATTCTAGCCGCCACCTTGGGCTGCATCAGGAAATTCAGGAACTTGTAAGCCC
>JAAZMN010000069.1 GCA_012798795.1 Bacillota bacterium
CCAATCGAGAATTCTTGTACCGGAGGTATTTTTGAAGTTTTCGATGCATTACATCAATTTGATTTCTTTATTACTGGAGAAACTTATGTGAAAGTATGCCACCATTTACTGGGATGTAAGAATACTGAATTACAGAACATCGAGTATGTATATTCTCATTATCAAGGGTTTCAGCAGAGTACAAAGTTTTTAAATCAATATCCTCACTGGGTCCATGTTCCCTATCATAACACAGCTATCAGTGCTGAGTTAGTCGCAGACGAACAAAATCCGAGAAAAGCAGCTATTGCCAGTGAACGGGCAGCTGATATTTATCAACTCAAATTTTTAGCAAAAAATATTCAAGATGTCAATAATAACTATACGCGATTTATTATTATCAGCCGTCAGCTGAATGTTCAACCCAATCATGACAAGATCAGCATAATCTATGCTCTTCCTCATAATGTAGGGACCCTTTACCGCAGTTTAGGTATATTCGCCGACTATGGTATTAATCTACTAAACCTCCAGTCGCGCCCTGTTAAAGAACTTCCTTGGCAGGTTTATTTTTATCTGGACTTAGCTGGTAATCTTGATAATTCCAATGTGCAAACCGCTCTAGAAAAGATTAAAGCTGAAAGTGAATTTTTTAAGATTCTCGGCAGCTATGCTGCGAGCTCAAATAAAGGTGTTTGATGATATTGTAAAAGCCCTCGAGCACATTAAACCCGGGGGCTTTTTTTAAAACAAATGATGAAAACCTTATTGAAACGAACCTACCAGACCTGTATTGGCTACATATGCTATTTGTCTGCGGATTTCCTCAGCACCCCTTAATCACTAACCGATATCAGTTTTTTAAACAGCTCTTTTACATTTCTATTTTTTGAGTTTGTGCTGATCATTCTTCGCAAAAATAGAATCATCAGCAGAGCACCTATGTTATTTTCAATCAAATCCGTCATGGTATCAAATAAATCAGCTTGCGCCAGCCTATATCCAGGAGAACCATTAAACATTATATCTCCGAAGAACTCTGCAATTTCCCAACCCACACCAAAGATGTTTACCACTCCTAAAGTAGTTACAGATGTACAAAATAAAATAAACTTATCCGACTGACTAAAATAATTAAGATATACACTTAATATTATGGAAAAACTCACCCCAGCAATTAATCCTCCGCCTAAAATGTGAAGAATATCATCATATAAAGGGTATTTATCATAAAACCCATAGGCTCTTCCAAAAATCGTATGCAGCATACAGTGAAAAGTAATAATAAACTTGAATTCTTCAAATATAATAACCCCATATCTCCTGTCAACTATATATGGGAGCAATATCACAAAACCAAAAAATAAATCGATAATCACTTTAGAAAAGTGATTCCGTGAAATATTTAAAATCACCGGATATACACATACAATAACGGTAAATAATATATTTAAACTTTTCATTTTGCGATATGCCTGATGATTTTCAAAAAAGAAAGTTTCATTTAGTTCGCTTCTTTTAAATAGTTCCATTCCTAAATTCATTTTAAGGCTCCTAGCAGTCTGGAATAATAAAAATGAAATCGACTTCTTAATATAAATATTACCATATCCAAACAGATAAATCCTTGTACTGTCTCGGATAATTTTAAAAAACCCGGTTTTGCATCCACTGCTGCTCCTTTTCTTTTAGTTATTAAATATGAGCATATAAATCCGGATGTGTATTGTTTAAATATTCTTCAATATTGGTATAACCACTGTTATTTAAATCTTGATCTAATGACAGACCTAAAACCGGATCAAAACCGTACTTAACGTACCAGTAATCAGGTATTCCATCGCCATTAATATCTCTAAACGCAGGATGTGATTTCGCAGAAAGCCAGCCACCCACATCATTTTGCGAGTCGATGTGGCGACCTGTTTGGTCAACCACTGATTTCTTTATTCTCAGATCAATAGCATCTCTAGGCTGTGCCCCGGCATATTCAAGCACCTGCCGGTAAGCCTGTTCAGCAGAAACTGTAGTCACAAAGCCACTTTCAAACGGCTTATCCTGCTTATATTCATTTTCGAAAATATCGCGGCTGATTTTTATATCTACTAGTGTCCAAGGATCAGCCGGTTCTGCCCCATTCATATAGTTACCTGCAAAATAAGCTTGAGCTTTAACACTATATTCGCGAAAAACCTTATAGCCGGATGAGTTTGGTCCGCTGATATAATAATTATTGATAAAATTATATTTTGTAACTGAGTCGTTGTCACTGTTTGCTCCAGAAACACTGCCGCCCCAATTATAAAAGACATTGTTGCGAAAATCAACAAACAATCCATCCGAGTCTTTTAGATAACTGTTATAGTTGCCCAGGCAGGGTATTTTACCCATATGGTGAGCCCATAAATTATTAAGGAAAGAATATTTACTTCCGTATCCACCTCTAATTAATGAACCATAGCCATGCGGACTTTTGGAGTAATAAGAATTCTTCATGCTTTCGGTAATAAAACTCCACTGTACAGTAACGTTATCACTTTCTAAAACAGATAAGGTCTCATCCATACCCCAACTTGCAGACACATGATCTATAATTACATTGCTGCCGCCGTTGACCTCTAAGGCATCTGATTCACTGCGGTGAACATCACCCAATCTAAAACGCAGATGCCTAATTATAACATCATGAGTCTCAACGCTGGTTCCATAATTTGCAATAGTGATTCCATCTCCAGGTGCTGTCTGACCTGCAATGGTAATATAAGGATTCTGAATTCTTAAACCTGACTGCAAATAGATAGTTCCAGCCACATTAAAAATAATAATTCGAGACCCACTTGCTTCCACCGCTTCCCGTAAAGAGCCAGGTCCTTTATTGTTAAGATTAGTAACTATGTATACTTTTCCCCCTCTTCCACCTGGAGTCCAAGCCCCAAACCCCTGTGCAGTCGGAAACGCTAATACCTGCTTTGGAACAACAGCTTCCCACTGTTCTAAACCCTGTAAGGCTATTCTTTGAATGTCGGGATTATTATCTTGAGACACACGGTTTAAGAAGATATCTATGTCTTCATTATTCCCGCCAATTTGAACAACTGCTCTAACAGCTGCTGTTTTCAGCTGCATGTCAGCTGAATTCATCACAGTATCTAAGAGAATAGGTAAAGCAACCTCTGCTTTAGGTCCTATAGCACTTAAACAGCGAATTCCAAAGAAACGTGCTTCGTTATCTCCGTCAATCACCAGATTAACCAATTCATGTATCACTTTATCTAACTTTTTCCCGGCTTCTACGATTAAAGGAGCTATCAACCACTGCTGATCGCTATCTAACAAAGAAAAATTGGCGAGTATAGGCAAAACATCCTCTGGAAAATGAGAACTGCTAAGAGCTATAGTCCGAACAGCTGTGTCGCAAATCTCCTTGTCCTGTTCTTGATCAAAAGCTAAATCTAACAGTGCAGCAAACAATTTAGAATCAGGTTTGGCTATCCACTCTAAAGCACCTATCGCAGCTTGACGCATTGCTAAATCTTGATTTTCATTAGTTACTAAAGCCATTAGCTGTGCCTGCAGTTCGACCACATTTCCTTCACTGCCCATTAAGCCACCTGCTGCTGTACTCTTAGTGCTGAATCCAGTATGTTTCAGCATAAGCATTAAATCCTGAGCAGTAATTTGTTCTGCAGAAACACTAGTACTAAGTATCATTAATAATAAAATTATTATAGGAAAACGAATTAACCGCAAAATATACTACACTCCTTTTAACAGTACATATTGACACTCCGTTATTAGCAGTCACCAAAACTCTATTAAACTAGTTTTTAAGCGGTATGTATTTCTGGTTTCTGGTAATCCTCTTAAGAAAGTATGCCGATATCGACACATTACAATGTTATATTTCGGCGAAATGTTTTTAAATCCTGTTATATTTAGCTGCAATACCGTTTCCGACTATTAACAATTGTCAGTAGTTCAAGCTTAATCATATGACATTGCAACCAAATTACGCTCATTTTCCTCACTCCTTTTGTGTCGTTTCACCAATGAAGTATCGAAAAAATAATGAAGCTTAGTTTAAAATAAAATAACCTGTATTAACTACAGGTTATTTTATGGGTTTCAGAACTTATTCTCAGCAATAAGAGCATGATTTCTCGCTTCAGCTACTCTATTCCAAGTTGATTCAGATAATGGCGAATCAAAACTGCGAAAACCCGCCAGTCTAAATCCATGAACCGCAGCATAAGTTTTTAACCTATTTAAATAATCAATATTGAGATCTGCCCCGATACTGGTGTTTTCATAGTGCTGTTCTAAGGCCAACATCATTGTTTCCGACATGCATGCATAAGCCAGACCTTTTTCAAAACCAAAATTCCAGCCCAGATCCGGTCTACCTGGAACTTCAATTATCCCTCCGTCAATGACAAGTACGTCACTGCGTTTTTCCGGTATTGCTTTACAGACATTACTTGGACGCGACAGATCACAGATTAACGCTCCCTTTCTAAGTATATCTGATGTGATCAAAACATCTGTGCTGCTCGTAGCGGCAAGTATTATATGAGCATCTGGTAAATTTTTCTTAATATCAACAGTTATTTTCACTGGACATGTGGAGCTTAGAAGATCCTGTTTAGCAAAATCAATCCATTCAGTTAATGAATCAGTGACTTTTGGGCGATTGGTTAAGTTATTGACATAAGCACCAACTGTACCTGTTGAAAATACTTGACCATTATTTCCCTTTTCAGTAAGATACCGATACATTTCAGCCATAACTTTTAACATTCGATAATTACTCTTTTCAACGCGATTAGGATTGCCAATCAATATTAGATTTGCTACTTTATCTGCCAACAGCAATGCCGAAGCCTTACCAATGGCACCACCTGCACCGACAACTGCTGCTGTAGCTCGATTTAACTCTAACCCCAATTTTTGACCGCTGCGAATCAAAGCATCAACTCCCGAAGTTACAGTAAAACTATTCCCAGTTGTAATCGGAACATTAACATGCTTTAGTAATGAACGCCCTCCTTGGGTAACTACTGATGTATATGCACCCAATCCCACTATTTTGGCACCACGGGCAACAGCTAAATCGATTCCTTTGAGAATTTCGGCTTTAACTTTTGCTGGTGACATATTCTGCAGTTCTTTGGCTGTATACGGGATTACTATAAACTCACCGTAAGCGGTTTTACCAGTTTTTCCGGTTATTCTTGTTCCGGAAATAACAAAGGGTTCTACCATTTCGCTCCAACGATTGGTCAAATCACTTAGTTGTTCATGAGTAAAAGCATTTAAACTTGAATCAAAATCAGAATAACTTGCTGCGTCCAACGGGTGAAGTAAAAACGCAAATCTCCCTTCCTGCTGTTCACTACTAGGTAAGACTTTTGGCCTTTTCACCTGTTTTATCTGCACCTCTGGTTGAACATTAACGCTGAGCAAATGGCCAAAAAGAGCTGCTGTATTTCGCCGAGCCAATAAAGCTGCAGCATTTTCAATAGCTTTAAGACCAAACTGGATCTGCTCATCTCCAATAGTCAAGGAAGGCTCAATTCGAATTACACTTGCACCATTTAGTGTGGGAGCAACTCTCAGCTGCTCTACATTTAGTAAATAACTGGCAATAATTGGAGTTAAAAGCTTCTGTTCAGCCATAATGCCCAACATACTATCAGGATAAGAATTACGGGCACTACCGAAATCAATCCCCAGCATCAAACCTCGCCCGCGTACTTCACGAATAATTTGAGGGTATTTGGATTGAATATCTAATAAACCCTGTTTTAGAATATTACCTTTGCGAGCCACTTCTTTAATCAGCCATTGAGCATTTTCCGTAAGCAGCTCAAGGACTTTCAATCCTACCCTACAGGCAATAGTATTAGCGGCAAAAGTAGATGAATGTTTCAACCCAAACTCTTCTGTATAAACTTCATCACTACACAACACCGCACCTATGGGAATTAAGCCTCCTCCCAATGCCTTAGCTAAGGTGATAATATCCGGAATTACCTGTTCTGACTCACAGGCAAACATTCTCCCGGTTCTTCCCAAACCAGTTTGAATCTCATCGAATATTAGAAGAATGTCTAGCTCAGTACAAATTGCTCTAACTTGTCCAAGATAACCTGCAGGCGGTTCCACAATTCCGCCTTCTCCTTGAATCGGTTCAAGGATGACAGCAGCAGTAGTTTTAGCTTCTGTTTGTAAAAGCTGGTATAGTGCTGAAATATCTCCGTAAGGAACAAAATGAAACCCTTCGACGGGAGCTCCGAATGCTTTTTGATACTCAGCATTGCCTGTAGCTGATAATGCTCCGAGTGTTTTTCCGTGAAAACTATTATCAGCAGCAATAATACCCATTCTCCCCGTTTTCGCTCTGGCAAGTTTAACTGCAGCCTCTACTGCTTCGGCTCCGCTGTTAGTAAAAGTAACCTTCTCCAAACCAGCGGGAGCTATACTTACTAAAAGACGGGCAAGTTCTCCTGCCGCCTCAAGCAATGAAGGTTGGGCAAAACTCGGTTCTAAATCGATTTGAACTTGATTTATTGCCTGCCAAATCTCTGGCGGGTTAAAACCGAAAGGCAGAGCACCATATGCGGCTATAAAATCCAAATACCGCCTTCCATTGTTATCATATAAATAGCAGCCTTCTCCTTTTTGATACTGTTTATCTAAACCGATTTTTGTTAATAACTTGCCTAATTCAGGATTCACATACTTTATATACGAATGCATAACAGACCTCCCTCATTCTTATGTACACACTTTTGTGCACAGATATATTATACCAAGATTTTTTAATAATTCAACAACTATTACCAAAAAACCAGCTTGAACCAGGAAAATAACAATCGATATGCAGTAGTTTTTAGCCAATTTAGAGCGTACTTTATGAAGGATTTGCCCTTTCTTGCAAGAATTGTAATATAGAAGGGAGGTCTTTATCTAGTGCGCACGAAAAACTTCTTAGCCATCATTTTAATTATTATCATGCCCTCAATATGTTTAGCGGCAGCCAATGAAACAAATATCTATTTTATCCCTGAATCTGGATTTTTACGGGTAAATACAATTATCCCAATAAAATTTGAACAAGTTAAATTGAAATTTAGTTTATTTCCAAATGCCCATATAACAGACATTTATCTTCCCAATTCAAGTGAATATGAATTTAGCATTGAGCGCACAGCTTTAAATACCATTATTGAAATCAGCATTGATGAATATGATTTAGGCGATCAAATACTAGAACTGATGTATGAAGGTTTCTTAAAAAATTATACTTTGACACCAAAAAAAGCGCTTACAAAAGAGATTTTATGGTATCCGATTTTCTCAGCTTCTAATCAGACTTTCTATCCTGATTCTATAAAGATTTCTGTTCCGGAGAATTATAATCCTAGTCTTATCGACGGAAAACTAGTTGACAGCGAGCTGTCAACCTTTTGGACTTTTATCTGGGAATATCACAGTGAAGCATACCCAGAAATTTATTTCAATAATAACTATCAAGGTGAGTCAAATATTAAGTCTCCTTTCGAGAGCATTTCGTTTACTAAAACTAAATTACTGATGGACAGAATCACTCAATTTGATCAGGCATTAACTTTAAAAGAACAAACGAGATTATCAGAATATATTCATCCCGATTTTCCCAGCCGCAATAAGTTTATGAGATTTTTAAATGAAAGGCCAGAGACTGATAAAGATATTACAACAATTATAGACGACGTAAAAACATCAGATACTACAACAGAAATCTTCAGTTATCTAGCTGAAAATGATCTGCCAAAATATCAGATTAAAAGCCAATGGACGCTTTGGGAAAATGACTGGGTTCTATCTTCGCTGACTATGATCCCATATGGATATGAACTTTTGAATCTGCAAGAAGCAAAAAACAATGAGTCGGAATCATCATTAGCTGCTTGGGTCAAAGAGCTTAAAGACGCAGTAAATAATAAAAACATACCCTGGCTTGATTATCACTTGGTAATGCCAATTAAAGATAAGCTTCCCCTACTTGAATTCCTCTATACTGTTCGCGAGCATATTTGTTGGGATACAGCTGCTGTTTCTAATGGAACTGATAAAATTACATTAACTATTCAAGAAGACACATTGAATGCAAAGCTGCAGCTAACACTTTTTTTGTTTCCCGACCAACATAGTTGGAAAATTTACACTGCAGCGGTCTGTCCTTTGATTTATTAAATAAGTATCTGTATAAGCAGAAGAACCGGAGAGTACTCTCCGGTTCTAAATCTTAATTAGCTTACACCTGCTGTTAGAAATGAAAGCCTGCACTAATGTAAAATCCATTGAGGGTATGGCCGCTCGCATTCTGCAAATCCAGTTCCTGCCAGCGATATCCTGCCCTAGCCATAACCAACGGTATTTGATATTGTACACCAATGTCTAATCCATTCCAAGTTCCATTATCACTTTCACCGATTAAATTGGTGAACATGGGCCCGTACTCATATACCCCAGTTAGACTCAATCCGCGGACAAGTTCGATTCCTACTCCACCAGCGTATGTGATACCACCATAAAGACCGCTGATAAATTGTGCACTATCTCCTTCAGTATATTTATGCACATTACCTGAAACACGATAACCCACCGAACCGATTACTGAGATTCTTTCATATATGGGCCAATCTACACGGCCTCTGCCACCTAGTCCACCTAATAAATAGAAATCACCTAAATCTGCCGCAGCTTCTTCATCTAACTTTTTACCTACTAAGCTTATAAATTCTCCAATGTTAGAACTGTCTCCAGCATATTGCCCTTCGGCCATTAGTCGAACAGGGCCAATTTTTATCAGCGTCAATTCTCCGCGGCACATAATTGATAATGCATCCTGAGGAATGTTTTTCTGTCCCGACAACGACCATACATCACCAATTAATTCCAATGCAAATACTGATGTTGAAACATTAATAAATATTAAGAATACCAATACAAATACTGCTGTTTTTTTCACAATTAATCCCCCTAATATAAAACCTAATACTATTAGATTCGCAATCAAATAAACATTTCCTGTTAAAAGAAAAAAATGCTATTCCCGATAATGAATGCAATTAATTCAATTGCTGTCTTAAAATGGTTAACATATCTTGCGGCAGCGGTGCCCTAACTACTAAATTTTCAGCAGTTAATGGATGTTTAAACTCAATTGACCATGCATGCAGCGCTTGGCGTTTAATCAAATCGCTTGGTCTAAAATACATATCATCTCCGATTATCGGATGACCGAGCCAATCTAGATGAACGCGTATTTGATGTGTTCTGCCGGTAACCAACTCTAACTGCACCAGCGACAATTCCTTATACTCCCGAACAACTCGATAGTATGTTTGTGCTGGCTTTCCTTGACTTAATACTGCTCGCTTTAGTGCATGTCCTTTCATTGAACTTGAACGCCCGATAGGTTCATCTATCACTCCTTCCTTTTTTTGTAAAAACCCTTGAACAACTGCGAGATATTTTCGCTTAAGCTGTCGGGTTCTTAATTGATTTACCATAATCTGATAGGTATATGGATCCTTCACCACGATTATAACACCTGAGGTCTCCCGATCTAAACGATGAAGCAATCTTATTTTGCATTTCAAACCCTGTTTTTGCCATAAATGGGCAATTCCATTGGCTAATGTCTTTTCAGGATATGTTCTGGTTGGATATACTGCCATATCCGGTTTTTTATTAATAACCAACAAATAATCATCCTGATATAAGATATCTAAATCTAAAGGTTGTGGAGTTACTGAAGTAGGTTCATCCGCAAAAACAATCTGCAGATGATCTCCAGTCTTCACACGTTGAGTAATATAAGCACTCTGCCCATTTAAATACACTCCACCGCCTTTTTTCATACGGCGTACTAAACCGCGGCTCAGTTTTAATCTACCGTAGATGATCTGCTTAATCATCAACCCA
>JAAZMN010000070.1 GCA_012798795.1 Bacillota bacterium
GACATCAGCAGATTTATAGAACCGGAGGACAAGGAGTTATTAAATCTGACAGCCGAAAAAAAACGAATTATTGTGATAAATAAAACTGATTTGCCCGCAAAATGGCAGGGTGCTGATTATCTGTTTAGTAATGCTTATGTTAAGGAAAATACACCAATTGTGGAAATATCTTTAACAGAGGACAGCCTTGATCTTTTAACGGATAAAATAGTAGGATTAGTCATGAGCGGAATTGTAAGCTCCGGGCAAGAAAGTGCGGTTATTATTAGAGCTAGGCATAAACAAGCATTAGTGGAAGCACAGCATGATCTGCAGCAGGCTATTGACACATTAGATAAAGGGCTGCCGGTTGATCTAATTTCCATCGGGCTTTATGGTGCTTTAGAACATTTAGGTGAAATAACCGGTGAAACAGTCCGCGATAATATTATCGAGCAGATATTTGCTCAGTTTTGTATTGGAAAGTAGGAAAATAATGAGTAAAGATTATGCAGTAATTGTAGTTGGTGGTGGGCATGCAGGATGTGAAGCTGCACTGGCAGCCGCCCGTTTAGGCTGTAAAACTCTACTGTTAACCATCAATATTGATAATATTGCCCAGATGTCCTGTAACCCAGCTATAGGAGGGCCTGCTGCCAAAAGTCATTTAGTACGAGAAATTGATGCTTTAGGTGGAGAAATGGCTAAAGTCATTGACAAAACATATTTGAATATTAGGAAATTGAATTTAAGCCGCGGTCCCGCAGTACATGCCTTACGAGCGCAGGCAGACAAAATTAAATACCGTGCTTTGATGACTTTTACTTTACAATCTCAACCTAACTTAACTGTAAGACAGGGTTTTGTTACTGAATTATTAGTTGAAGACCAGGTTATTAAAGGAGTAAAGCTAAAAAGCGGAAGAATTATTACTGGTGATACGCTTATATTAGCTGCGGGAACGTTTTTGGGCGGTATAATAGTTATTGGAGATATACGCTATCCCGGCGGGCGTCAAGGTGAGCCTAGTGCTGATGAGTTATCAAAAAGCCTAGCTGCAAACGGTCTTAAATTATCTCGCTTTCAAAGTGCGACACCTCCGCGGATTCACGCAGATAGTGTTGATTATAGTAAGCTAACAGAACAGCCTGGCTCAAAAGCACCGCTAACATTTTCATTTGATACTACTGTCATTAACAAAAAACAGGTCCCCTGTTGGTATACACGAACAACGTCAGAAACCATTAGAGTGATTCGAGAAAATTTAGATACATCGCCGATTCAAACTGGAATGGTATCCGGAAAAGGCCCCCGGTTTTGCCCTTCTATTGATCGCAAGGTATTACGGTTTCCCGATAAAGTAGATCATCAAGTGTTTTTGGAACCGGAAGGCGAATACACAAAGGAGCTGTATTGTTTGGGTTTAACTACCAGTATGCCTGAATATGTGCAAAAAAAGATGCTCAGTTCTATTCCCGGGTTAGAAAATGCAGAAATTATGCGGACTGGATATGCAGTAGAATATGACTATATTTTGCCGCATCAAATATATCCAAGTTTAGAATCTAAAGTGATAGAAGGTTTATTTACTGCAGGACAAATTAATGGCACTTCCGGTTATGAAGAAGCAGCAGCTCAAGGTTTAATTGCGGGAATTAATGCAGCCCGAAAGGTTTATGGAAAACCAAGCGTTATTTTATCGCGTTCACAGGCTTATATTGGAGTTTTAATTGATGACTTAGTTACAAAAGGCATTGATGAACCTTATCGCATGATGACTTCTCGGGCTGAATATAGACTAATATTAAGGCAGGACAATGCCGATCTGCGTTTACGTAAATTAGGTCATAGTATTGGACTTGTTGACGCGGCTCAATATGAAAGAGTGGTTAAGAAGCAGGAAGAAATAACCAAGACTTTAGAGTGGCTATCATCGATTCAAGTGTCGCCTACGGATAAGGTAAGGAAACAGCTGAAAAAACTAAAATCTGGAGATCTGAAAAAAGCAGTAACCCTCCATGAAATATTACAGCGGCCGGAAATTGAATTTAAAGATTTAGCTTATTTTGCTGAACTTCCTGAGTTATCTCAAGAAGTACTTGAGCAAGTTGAAATAGAGTGCAAATTTAAAGGATACATTGACAGACAGCTGAAACAGATTGAGGAATTTAAAAAAATGGAGGATATCCGCATTCCTAAAGAATTCGATTACAGCCAAATAGTTGGCTTGGGTAATGAGGCTAGAGAACAATTGGCAGCAGTTAAACCTGCTTCATTAGGTCAGGCAGCTAGAATTGCGGGAGTGTCTCCAGCTGATATTAGTGTATTATTGGTGGTATTGAAGGGAGACCAAAAACATGTATCAGCATGACTCGACGGATTACGATATAATTATTGTTGGTGCAGGACATGCCGGATGTGAAGCTGGATTGGCCGCTGCCAGGATGGGTCAAAAGGTCCTATTATTGACTATTAGTCTGGATAACTTAGCATTAATGGCTTGCAATCCTAGTATTGGCGGACCGGCAAAAGCTAACCTAGTCAGAGAAATTGATGCCTTAGGCGGCGAAATGGGTAAAAATGTTGATTCAACACTTATGCAGATGCGGATGATCAATACACGAAAAGGGCCGGCCGTTCAAGCACTGCGTGCTCAAACGGATCGCAAATTTTATCAGCGAAGAATGAAATATGTGGTTGAAACAACTTCTAATCTGTTTTTAAAAGAAGGGGTTGTAACTGACTTATTGGTGAAGAATAATCGGATTATGGGAGTCTTTATTGGTAAAACAAAGATTAAGGCTAAAGCAGTAATTTTAGCTACAGGCACATATCTCAGATCAAGAATTTTTATCGGTGAAGAATCATATGAATCCGGACCACAGGGGCAGCATCCGGCGGTTGAATTAGGAAATTCATTAGAAAAATGGCTACCATTAGTTCGTTTTAAAACCGGAACTCCCGCCCGGGTAAATTTGCGTTCTCTCAATTATGATAAAATGACCCGCCTGCCTGGAAATGAATTTTTTCGCGGATTTTCTTTTGAGACCGATGGGATCAAGATTGAACAGGCGCCCTGCTGGATTACTTATACTACACCGGAAACTCATCAGATAATTAGAGACAATCTGGATCGGGCAGCAATGTACAGCGGTGCTATCATCGGAGTGGGCCCAAGATACTGCCCGTCGATAGAAATGAAGATAGTTGAATTTCCCAAACGTTCTGCACATCAAATTTTTGTTGAACCGGAGGGTTGGGATACATCTGAAGGATATTTAAGCGGAGCATCCAGTTCGCTGCCTGCAGATGTACAAAAAAAGTTTTTACTGACAATTCCCGGTTTAGAGAATGTAGAAATGATGCGTGCTGGTTACGCTATTGAATATGACTGTTTGGATCCAACACTGCTTAACAGTTATTTACAGGTAAAACAATATGAAGGGTTATTTACAGCCGGTCAGATTAATGGAACTTCTGGTTACGAAGAGGCTGCAGCTCAAGGGTTAATTGC
>JAAZMN010000071.1 GCA_012798795.1 Bacillota bacterium
AATTCTATGAAGTTTTCTATATTAGATGCCGTTGATATTCTTATAGCTGCATTTATAATTTATAAGCTGATAAATCTGATTCGCGGAACCAGAGCCATCACTTTAATTAAAGGGTTAGCTGTCATTGTTATTGGCGGATTGGCAGCCAAGGTTTTAAGTTTACGAACTGTAAATTGGATACTGGAGCAGGGTACAACGGCATTCTTTGTTGCTCTACCTATAGTATTTTATCCAGAATTAAGGCGGGCGCTGGAACGAATCGGGCAGGGGCGCTTATTTAATAGATTCAGTCTAACGGCAAAAAGTGATATCGACAATGTAATTGATATTCTGGTTAAAGCTGCCGGCAGTCTAAGTGCTAGGAAAGTTGGAGCATTGATTGCCATCGAACGAGAGATAGGATTGCAGGAATTTGTGGAAACCGGTATTTTAGTAGATGCGCTCTTGAGCGAGCAGTTATTGGTTAATATTTTTGAACCTAATTCACCGCTGCATGACGGAGCCGTAATAATTATAGATAACCGGATTCAAGCAGCTGCTTGTGTTTTACCGTTAACTGAATTCAAAATCGATTTGAACCTGGGAACCAGGCATAAAGCTGCTGTCGGTTTATCAGAACAGTCTGATGCTTTAGTAGTCGTTGTATCTGAAGAAACGGGAGTTATTTCTTTAGCTGTGGGCGGACGTTTATTTCGATATCTTACTGGCAGTAGATTACGGGAGCATTTACAGGTCTATTTATCCAAAGAAGAGCAGCGTATTGGTTTAAGGAGGACACGGCAGTGAAACAAAAACAGTGGTGTCGTCGGGCGAGGAAGTATTTAAGGCGAACAGCAGAGTTTTTGCGCAATGCAGATTTGTACTATCGTCTTCTTGCTTTGTTTTTAGCCATTATTCTTTGGTTTTTTGCCAGTGAAAATATATAATTGAGTTATTGAGAATCTAGGAGGATTATAAATGGGGAAATTGTTTGGTACAGATGGTGTTCGCGGAGTTGCAAATAAGGAATTAACTCCGGAATTAGCTTTTCAACTGGGACGAGCAGGAGCCGCGATTTTAGCAGCAGGGAAACAACGTCCAATTGTGTTAATTGGAAAAGATACAAGGATTTCAGGTGCAATGTTAGAGGCAGCATTAATTGCAGGAATTACTTCAGTGGGTGCTGATGTATTATTGGTAGGTGTGGTGCCTACTCCAGCTGCAGCTTATTTAACTCGTGTTTTGAAGGCTGATGCCGGTATTATGATTTCCGCCTCTCATAATCCCGTTGAGGATAATGGAATAAAATTTTTTGCACAGGATGGTTTGAAACTGTCTGACCGAACTGAAGATGAAATTGAGAATTTAATAAACAGTAATTCCACAGCCAGACCTATTGGTGACGCTTTAGGACAGGTATATCATGAAACCGAGGCTTTAGAGCTTTATATAAATTATTTACTGGATACGGTGGATTTTAATCTAAAAGGATTTCATATAGCCCTTGATTGTGCCAACGGTGCTGCAGCAGAAGCTGCTCCGGCGGTTTTCAAGGCGTTGGGTGCTGATGTTTCCGTGATCAATGATCAACCTAATGGATTAAATATTAATGCTAATTGTGGTTCAACTTACTCACATGTACTTCAAACCTATGTTCAGGAAGTAGGAGCAGACATTGGATTTACTTATGACGGAGATGCGGATCGGGTTTTAGCAGTTGACGAAAAAGGTAATTTAGTAAATGGTGATCATATTTTAACTATTTGTGGGCTGCAGATGTTAGCGGAAAACCGGCTGCCTCATAAAAAAATTGCAGCGACAGTCTACTCAAACGGCGGGTTAAAACAGATAATTAAGCAAGCCGGAGGTCAGGTTATATTTACGCAAGCGGGAGATCGCTACGTGCTTGAAGCCATGATTGAACAGGGAATTTCTCTTGGCGGCGAACAATCGGGTCATGTGATTTTTCTGGAGCATAATACTACCGGTGATGGTATTTTAACTTCATTACAACTGTTGTCGGTTATTATAAAGAAAGCAGAACCACTATCCAAATTAGCACTGGTAATGCCGGTATTTCCTCAGTTGTTAAAAAATGTCCGTGTTAACTCAAAATCCGAATGGGAGCTTAATCCTCGAATTCAAGAAGTGATTAAACAAGCTGAAATTCGATTAGGCAGTGAAGGTCGGATATTTGTACGTGCTTCAGGAACTGAGCCGCTGATTAGGGTTATGGGCGAGCATTCGGATAAGCAGTTATTAAGTGAGGTAATTGATTTAGGTGCTGCTGTAGTTCAGGCTGAATTATAGCAGGGATCAGCATTTGCTATCAAGAAAGTATGGAGTGATACCATGTCGGAGGTTGTAAAAGGCTGTGGTATTGATATCATTGAGATTGAACGTATTGCTAGGGCACTGAAGAAACCTGGGTTTATCAATAAGATCTATACATCAGACGAACAGAAAATGCTTCATACACGGCACAATCAATCTTGGGCGGTGCGATTTGCTGCAAAAGAAGCTGTAATGAAAGCTATAGGCTGTGGATGGCAGAAGGGAGTTCGTTTCAAAGATATTGAGATCAATCAAGACCAATGGGGTAAACCAGTAGTATTATTATCAGGGAGAGCAAAAAAAATAGCAGACGCACGAAAGATAAATCAGTTACACATTAGCTTAGCTCATGATCGAATCAGCGCAATTGCTTATGCGATTGCTGTTGGGAGGAATTGAAAAATGATAGTTGTAACTGCCAAAGAAATGCAGAACATTGATGAAAAGGCTATCAAAGAATTTAAAATTCCCAGTTTAGTATTAATGGAAAACGCTGGAGTTGCAGCGGTAAAAGCCATAGAAGAGGAATTTGGAGATCTGTCGGGCAAGAGAGTTATTATTTTAGTGGGTAGTGGTAATAACGGAGGCGACGGATTAGTAATAGCCAGGCACCTTTTAAATCGTGATGTAAATGTCAAAGTTTATATGTTTGGTGAAGAGGGAGACTTAAGTGAAGAATGCAGGCATAATCTTAGTATATTTAATAAATTGCAGGGTGAGGTCAACCTAATTACCGATACGAGTTTATCTAAATTAAGGATTAATATTACACTGACAGATATTGTAATTGATGCTTTAGTTGGAACAGGTTTTACAGGGGAACCTAAAGGAGTTTTATCAGAGGTAATCGGATTGGTAAATAACTGTCGTAATCCGGTGGTAGCCATTGACATTCCTACAGGTGTAGACAGTACAAGTGGTGCAGTTTATAATGGCAGTGCAATTCGAGCTGTGCTCACAATATCTTTTGGTTTTATGAAAACAGGATTGCTTCTCTATCCGGGAGCAGATTACTGTGGTAAAATAAGAGTAGTCGATATTGGCCTTCCTAAGCAATTGGCAGAGAACATAAAAAGGTATATTACTGATGAGAAAATCAAAGAATTATTACCACCGCGCCATGCTTGGGCTCATAAAGGTACGTTTGGCCACTGCTTAGTTATTGCAGGCTCTAAGTCAATGCCTGGAGCCGCTTATTTAACTAGTTATGGGTTGTTGAGAAGCGGTGCTGGAGTAGTAACATTGGCAGTGCCTACCGGCATAAAAGAACAATTCTCACCTGGAGAAGTTATAGTAGTACCGGTCCAAGAAAGTGAAACAGGATGTTTAGGTTTAGTCAGTACCG
>JAAZMN010000072.1 GCA_012798795.1 Bacillota bacterium
GGTTGGTTCCAAACTTCAATTTCTAAACCTCGTTAAATCTGCTTGATTAGCAAATGATTAGCAAACGCCCTCATTAATTTATATAAGCCCAGCTAAAAAAGGCAATAAAAAGCAATGGTGCCGAAGGTGGGATTCGAACCCACACGAGTGTAAACCCACTGCGCCCTGAACACAGCGTGTCTGCCAGTTCCACCACTTCGGCCTGCATAAAAATGTTATCACAGGTTATCCTATATTGTCAACATGATAATTGAGTGTTAATAGTACTAAGAACCATGCAATATGGCAAATAATAATATTAAAAATCATATAACTAACTTTTGAAAAATTCTTCAGATATTTCTTGACTTGCTCATAGTTTTATTATATCTTTAAGGTAATGAGTAGTATTTAGTCGAATTTTGTAGGAAAATGACGAATAAATTCATCTAAATTATCAAAAGTTTTGTGGAAAATTAGAAAAATAGTTGACAAGTCTCAATATATTTTATATAATTACTTATGGGTCGGAAATAAAATTAAATACTTAATTAGTTTAAATGCTTTAATTTGGAAAGGGAGGATTTTTGTGGTAATTAAAAGAATGAAACGTTTCCTGCATTTACTCCAGAATGAAGGTAACGAAGTTGATTATTCTGATTTAGGAGACACTTTAAAAGACGCAGTATCAGATGACGTAAGCGTTTATTTAGTGGACAAGAACGGAAGACTGTTGGCTTACGCTTTGGAAGAGGGTTTTGAATCGACAGAATTTGATGAGAAATGGCTTGCCAAAGAAATGATACCAGATGAGCTTAATACCTCATTTTTAAAAGTCGGAGCAGTCAGTGAGCTTACAGGACCTAATAAAGAAAACATCTTGGTTGCACCTATTGTTGGTGCCGGTAGGAGAGTCGGTTCCATTTTATTTGTAGGTTATGATGTAAAATTTGACAAAGACGATATTATTATTGCTGAATTTGCAGCTACTGCCATCGGCATGATTATTGCCAATATAATTGATGTTATGCAGGAAGACGAAGCACATGAGATTAGACTTGCTCGTTCAGCAATTAACAGTCTGTCATATTCGGAAATCTTAGCTATGCAGCATATATTTGACGAACTTGACGGAGATGAAGGTCTGTTAGTAGCTAGTCGTATAGCTGATAATGCCGGTATTACTCGCTCGGTAATAGTCAACGCTTTACGTAAGCTTGCCTCTGCCGGTGTGGTAGAATCGCGTTCACTAGGGATGAAAGGTACTTACCTGAGAATACTCAACAAAGAGATTCGAAACGAATTTGAACGGCAGCGTTATCCATATCCAAAGAACATATAGATAATAAATAAACCCGGTAAATGCTTTTATGCACCGGGTTTCTTTTTACTCATTTGGCAGTGTTCTGCCTTTGGTAACCAGCTTGTTATGATACTTTTGATTAATCTGGTCCATCACTTGCGCTAGTTTATTAGTTTCTCCAGTATTTTCAAATAAAGATAACTGCTGATTGTAGGATAAATTAGAGGTGCCAATTCCTAATAAACGAATTGGAGCAGTTGGGATTGTGAGGAACAATTTCCATCCAGTGTTGAATATACTATCATCATCTGAGACAGCATAGTCTAGAGTTTTTGAGCGAGTAATGGTACGAAAATCACTGAAACGCACTTTGATAGTAATAGTACGAGCATAAAGCTGCTGCTTTCTTAAACGGCAGCCGACTTCTTCTGCCATCAGAGCCATTTGGCTTTTTAAAAAATCTTGATTATCGCGGTCATATTCAAAAGTAATTTCCTGGCTGATTGATTTAACTTCACTGTACGGTTCTACTCTGCGGTTATCGATTCCTCGTGCTAAGTTATATAGGTGTTGACCGAACTTTTCACCTAAATTATCTTTAAGCCATTTTAACGAATGCTGGCGCAGATCGCTGACAGTATCAATTTTATGCTGTTTTAGCACTTGTTTGGTTTTACTTCCGACTCCCCATAATTTTTCCACGGGTAAAGATATGAGAAACTCGTCTATTTGTTGAGAACGGATTATGGTTAATCCGTTTGGTTTTTTCCATTCGGAAGCAAGTTTAGCTAAAAACTTATTAGGTGCAATCCCTACTGAACAGGTTAATCCGGTTTTACTTGTGATTTCAGATTTTATTGTCTGTCCAATTGCTTCTATGCTAGAGTAGAAATGCTCGCAACCAGTCATATCAATAAATGCTTCATCAATGGATACAGATTCAACTAGCGGCGAAAATTTATTAAATAATTCGTGAATTTGTTTTGATACTTCTTGATAACGTGGCATACGGCCTGGAATAAATATTCCGTTAGGACATAGTTTAACAGCCTTTTTTAGTGGCATAGCACTGTGTACCCCGTATTTACGTGCTTCATAAGAACAGGTAGAAACTACACCGCGTGTTGCATCTTTCGCACCACCGATGATCAGCGGTTTATTGCGATATTCAGCATTGTCTAACTGCTCAATCGCTGCAAAAAAAGCATCCATGTCTACATGGACTATTGTTGCCATTGTAATTCCTCCTCATGAATTAGTTTCAACTCATGGATTTAAAAACCTGCTAAGAGTCTTAACTTAATAGGTGTGAGGATAAATGGGTAAGCAAAATGCAGGGTTTTTCAGCGATATATTTAATTAGTATATTAACTTGATTGAGAAAAAATACGGAGGTGGGTAATGACCAAAGCATATTTAGCAGCGTTACAAACACCTGATATATCTGATTATGAGGTACAAGATAACCTGACTGAACTAGCTGACTTAGCTCGAAATGCAGGTTTAGAAGTGATGGACACAATTATTCAGAAAAAATCTCAAGCTGTAGCCGCAACTTATCTAGGTTTAGGGAAAATTCTTGAGATCAGTGAAATGCTGACAGGAGCAGATGAAATAATAATTTTTGATGATGAATTATCTCCGGCTCAGCAAGGCAACCTTTCCGAAATGCTGGACTGCCCTGTTATTGACCGCACTCAGTTAATTCTTGATATTTTTGCAGATAGAGCTCGCTCTAAAGAAGGTAAAATTCAAGTAGAGTTAGCACAGCTTGAGTATCTTTTACCGCGTTTATCTGGGAAGGGAAAAGCTTTATCTCGCCTTGGAGGAGGCATTGGTACTAGAGGTCCGGGTGAAACGCAGCTGGAAACGGATCGCCGGCGGATTCGTAAACGTATAGCAGATTTGCAGAGTGAAATTGATACTGTAAAAAAGGTACGCCAACTACAAAGGACAGGAAGACAAAGAACCCATGCACCGTTAGTTGCACTGGTGGGCTATACAAATGCTGGTAAATCTACTCTTTTGTCGGCGTTAACCGGAGAAGAAACCTATACTGCTGATAAATTGTTCGCAACCCTCGATCCGTTGGTACGTCGTTGGCAGATATCTAAATCTGAATGGGTGTTTCTCAGTGATACCGTCGGTTTTATCCGCAAATTACCGCATACTTTAATAGCAGCATTTCGTGCTACATTAGAAGAAGTTATCAGTGCTGATTTATTACTTCATGTGTTAGATGCTGGGCATCCCCAGGTGGAACAGCAGAGAATTGCTGTAGAGGAAGTATTACGAGAAATTGGTTGTGACAGTCCGATTGTAAATGTTTATAATAAGATTGATATAGTAGAAGATACTTTAATTACAAGTCCGGAAGATTTACAGGTTTCTGCTTTAACTAAAGCGAATTTAGATACTATTGGAGCTCGAGTAAGTAAATTTTTTGCTGATTTGTATGTAATAAGGAATTATAGGATTCCATATGATCAATTAGCTCTGCTTACATTCATGCACGAGCAGGGTGAGGTGTATCAAGAAAAATATCATGCCCATGGCGTAACTGTTGAAGTAAAGCTAAAAAGGAATGCAGCAGATAGATTAGTAAAGTGGGAGTACACAAAGTAACTGGCAGGAATTAGAACGATAATGGAGAAGGGATAAGACTTGGAAAAAAAGAAGAAACGTAATGTTTGGCGGATTCGAATGATAATAGCATTACGCGCTTTCACAGTGGGGCTGGCATATTTTCTTATTGCGGATATGCCTGGATTAACCTCTTCATTCGTAGCGATTTTTGTTGCTCTATTAGCATTTGATCTAATAGTAGCTATGCAGAAGTTTTCTTTAAGATTCAAGCATTGGCGTGAAATGATTGACTTACTGCTGCCGCGTATTAGCGGTACAGCGATTACATTGGCACGAGGGCTTTTTATCGGAGCTGTTTTTGGTGTTTTATGTCAGGTGGGGCTGCCTGTGTTTCTAGGCGGTGTGTTTACAATCGGTATTGGTTATCACATGTCTGTAAGGATTAAGGGAAATATTTCCAGTTATGTTGGGATGCTGGCAGGCTTAACGGTTTTTGATCAGATCATCCGCATTCCTCAGCTTTCACCAACCTTAGTTGCTGATATGGGCGGAGCGATATTGACCATGGTATACAGTACGTTTACAGCTTTATTTGTTGGTTGGTTTTGTGGTGTAATCATCGGAATTTTTACTAGGCTTTTATTACCGAGAGGCTATCGTACAACTTTAAGTTCTGCGTATGAATTGCCCTTGTCTATGCAGCCTTTTAAAGACGTATTGCATACAAATGAAAATATGTCTATTATTAATATTGATGTAGGTTCAGAATCAGCTTTAGCTTACAAAATATTAGCCGAAACAGGATTGCGTGAAGATTACCAGACCAGTATTTTGTCTATATTTCGTAAGAACAAAGATTTAGTGGCTCCCAAAGGCACAGATATGATTTATCCGGGAGATACATTAGTATTAATTATGCCTACTGAACAAACAGACGCTGTAATTAAATTAGTGAAAGGAAGTGGAGTAGGTGAGCAAGTATAATTATGGGGGGCAGGCTGTAATAGAAGGTGTAATGATGCGGGGCAAGCGTTTTTGGGCTATTGCAGTACGCAAGGCAAATAAGGATATAACTGTGAAAGAGGGTCCCGTTCAGTCTATTGCAGACAAATATCCGATTTTAGGTAAACCGTTTATTCGCGGTTCAGTTAATTTAGTTGAATCCTTGATTTTTGGAATGAAGAGTTTAACATATGCAGCTAATGAATATGCTGAAGAAGAAGAGGAAGAACTAAGTACCAAGGAGCTAGTTTTCACTTTTGTTATTGCTATTTTACTGACCATTGGGCTTTTTATTATGTTACCGGCCTTTATTATCCGTAATATTCAAGCAGCAGTAAATAACAATTTTCTTTTAAACTTAGTTGAAGGATTAATCAAGATTGCATTTTTTATTCTTTACATTCTCGGCATTTCATTGATGAAAGATATCCAAAGAGTGTTTCAGTATCACGGGGCTGAACACTGTACTATCAACTGCTATGAGGCGGGTGAAGAATTGGTAGTAGAAAATGTTCAAAAGTACTCAACTATTCATGCACGCTGTGGTACTAATTTCCTATTGATAACATTTTTTACAAGTGTGTTCATTTTTACGTTTTTTGGCAGGCCGCCATTTTTATTACGCGTACTAATTCATGTTGCAATTTTACCTATTGTCGCCGGATTATCCTATGAGATTATTCGCAAGGCAGGTCAAGACAACCCACATCCGTTTTTTTCATGGATTGCAGCACCTGGTATGGCCCTGCAGAAGTTGACTACGAGGAGACCGGATGATGATCAGGTTCAAGTGGCCATTGAAGCATTAAAAGCTGTATTAGTAAGAGATAAATCTAATTTGCAGGAGCAGAAGATTAAACAGTTTCCAACGTCAGATCAAAGCTGATAGATAAGCAGATAGGGTTAAGGAGAGAAAAGAATGTTAGATAAACTAGCACAATTAGAAGAAAACTATCAGGATTTAACGAAGAAATTAAGCGATCCTGATGTTATTGCTGATCATAATAGTTATCGAGAATATGCTAAAGCTCATTCTGATCTCGAGAGTGTGGTTGTTGTATATCATGACTACAAAGATGTCTTACAAGAGATTGATGAAGGCAAGGAGCTTTTGGAAGAAGAATTAGAGCCGGATTTTCGCCAGATGCTTGTCGATGAATTAGAGCAGCTGGAAACCAAAAAAGTCAAGCTTGAAGAAAAGCTTAAGCTGTTATTACTACCTAAAGATCCTAATGATGAAAAGAACGTAATTATAGAAATTCGTGCTGGTACAGGTGGTGATGAAGCAGCTTTATTTGCCGGTGATTTGCTGCGAATGTACAGCCGTTATGCTGAAACTCATAATTGGCGGGTTGAATTGATGAGCAGTAGTCCTACAGAATTAGGTGGTTTTAAAGAAGTTATTTTTATGGTCGAAGGTAAAGGTGCTTACAGCAGATTAAAATATGAAAGCGGAGTTCATCGGGTGCAGCGGATTCCGGAGACTGAATCTGGCGGTCGGATCCATACTTCTACTGCTACAGTTGCAGTACTGCCTGAAGCGGAAGAGGTAGAAGTAAACATCGATCCTAACGATTTACGGATTGATGTATATCGTTCATCCGGTCCTGGCGGTCAAAGCGTAAATACCACTGATTCAGCAGTGCGTATTACTTATCTTCCCACCGGATTAGTTGTTTCATGTCAAGATGAAAAATCTCAGCATAAAAACAGAGATAAGGCAATGAAGATTTTACGCGCTCGAGTGTATGATCAACTCCAGGCAGAAAAGGATGCAGAATTAGCAGCCAAGCGCCGCAGTCAAGTAGGAACGGGAGATCGCAGTGAACGTATCCGCACTTACAATTTTCCGCAAGGGCGTATGACGGATCACCGGATCGGTCTAACTCTCTATCGTTTGGAATCAATTATTGAAGGAAACATTGATGAAATAATTGAGAATCTAATTGCTGCAGAACAAACAGAACTTTTAAATACATTGGAGTCGTAGAAAATGAATAGGAAGTTATGGACAGCTCAGGAATTAATTAATCTCAGCACTGATTATTTACAGAAGTACAACTGCTTAACTCCTCGTTTAGATGCTGAGGTTCTGTTAGCGCATGTTTTAGATACTGATCGGCTGCATCTTTATATGAATCTTGATTATCCTCTTGAAAAAATAGAATTAGATATGTATCGCAGACTTATCGGACAGCGGGGTCAGAGAATTCCTGTAGCTTATTTAATTGGTTATAAAGAGTTTTATACAAAAGAATTTATTGTTTCAAGGGATGTAATTGTTCCTCGTCCCGAAACTGAAATTTTAGTGGATCAAGCTGTTAAGACTGCTCAGAATTTCCAATCTCCTAGAATTCTTGAACTTGGTACAGGCAGTGGAATTATTGCTATCAGTATAGCTTTATCAGTGCCTCAATCTTGGGTTTTGGCTGTAGATATTTCTGATGCAGCACTGGAAATAGCTGCTAAAAATGCTGATCGATTAGCTGTAGTAGATCAGCTTTCATTTTTAAAAAGCGATATGTTTTCTCGTATTTCGTCTCAAAAATTTGATATAATATGTTCAAATCCGCCGTATATCTCTACTAACGAGTTGGACAATCTGGATAAAGAAATACAGTTCGAACCGAGAACTGCACTAGATGGCGGGGAAGATGGACTTAAGTATCACCGAGTATTGATTAATAACAGCCCAGATTATCTAATATCAGGAGGGTCATTGATTATTGAAATTGGGTTTGATCAGGCTGAGCAGGTAGTTGAATTAGGAAAAGAACGTGGATTTTCATATGATAAAACTGTACAAGATTATGCAGGAAAAGATCGAGTGGTGATTTTTAAGTGGAAGTAGATACTAAGATTTTACGTCCAGATCAATTGGAATTTGCGGCATATTTACTTTTAAAGGGGGAGTGTGTGGCTTTTCCTACCGAAACCGTATATGGTCTTGGGGCAAATGCAATGGATGCTCAAGCAGTCGCCAAAATTTTTAAAGCCAAACAGCGCCCTGCGGATAATCCTTTGATTGTCCATATTTATGACCTGGCGCAAGTGTCAGATCTAGTCATAGACTATAATCATGAGGCTGATAAACTTATGGAAGAGTTTTGGCCGGGTCCCCTTAGTTTAATTCTACCCAGAAGTCCTTCTGTACCTAAGATTGTTACTGCTGATTTGGATTCAATTGCTATTAGAATGCCGGATCATAAATTGGCATTGGATTTATTAAAAATGGTAGATTTGCCCATTGCTGCTCCTAGTGCAAATATTTCAGGCAGGCCAAGTCCGACTCGAGCTGAGCATGTTTTCCAAGATCTTAAAGGAAGGATTCCAGCAATTTTGGATGGGGGTGCCACCGGTTGGGGAGTTGAATCCACTGTAGTGGATTGTACCTGCTGGCCGTTTCGAATTTTACGGCCGGGGGGCATTACTTTTGAACAGCTGCTTAAAATTTTGCCTGTTGAATTAGATCCCGGTATTTACCAGGAAACTAAAACTCAATCAGCTTCACCGGGAATGAAGTATCGACATTATTCTCCTAAGGCAGCTGTTGTGCTTGTAGTAGGAGATAATATTAGTAAAAAAATCAACCAGATGGCACAAAAACCTGAATACTCCAACTTGCGTCTTGGTGTAATGGCTGTCAGTGAATCTAGAGATTACTATCGAAATTTCACTGTACTTGATTTAGGTCCAAGAAATGATCAAAGAACTATTGCATCCCGCCTCTATCACTTATTGAGATCTGCCGACGATATGGATTTAGATGTTGTTTTTGTTGAAGGATTTTCGGAAGTGGAAATGGGGATGGCCATTATGAATCGCCTGCGTAAAGCAGCAGGTTACAAAATTGTATATTCGTAATGACTTTTGTGCAGGTTTTGTGTAGGGAGATGAAACTGTGTGTAAAATCCTATTGGTTTGTACAGGCAATACTTGTCGCTCTGTTATGGCAGCCGCCATATTTAAGCAGCGGGCTGCTGAACACAATATAAATGTTACTGTGGATTCGGCAGGCTTAATGGTATTTAATGCTGCTCCTGCTGCTGAGCATGCCCAAGATGTAATGAAAAGGTTTGGGATTGATGTTTCCGATCATCTTTCAACACAGCTGGATATGAGGAATATTGCAGATTACGATTTAATCTTAACCATGGCTGATGCTCATAAAAAACAGATTCTTGAACTTCATCCGAAGTTAAGCGATAGAGTATTTATATTAAAAGAATTTGTCTTTCGAATTAGGCAGGAAACCAGAAATCAAAAAGAGAATGGGATCAATATAAGCAATATGCTTGATAAACAGGATATGACTGCTGAATTTGATGTTCCCGATCCTTATGGACAATCTTTAGCAGTTTACGAAAAAACTGCTAAAGAACTAACTGAAATTATAGATGCGATAATTGCAGAGTGGGATAAGGTAACAGCAGTGATCAGAGATTTATCACAATAGTATGTGGGCAGAAAGGAGCAAATATTTTGTCGAGGGTTCATGTCATTAACCACCCATTAGTGCAACACAAGTTGACTATTATCCGTAATAAGTCTACGGGTCCGAAAGAGTTTCGTGAGTTAGTTAAGGAAGTATCATTATTAATGGCTTATGAGGTTACACGGGATTTGCCTTTAGAAGAGTCTGAAGTTGAAACGCCAATTTGTAAAACCAAGGGTTTAACTATAGCTGGGAAAAAAATAGGTGTAATTCCGATATTACGTGCAGGTTTAGGTATGGTAGAAGGAATTTTAGAACTAATCCCTACAGCCAAAGTCGGTCATATAGGTTTATATCGAGATCCGGATAGCCTAGAACCTGTCGAGTATTATTGTAAGCTACCGGATGATAGCCATGAGCGCGATTTTATTATAATTGATCCGATGTTGGCAACTGGCGGATCGGCGGCAGCTGCGGTTAAATATGTTAAAAACATTGGCTGTTCTGGTATTAAGTTAATGTGCCTTTTAGCAGCACCTGAAGGGGTAGCTCGTATGGAGAAGAGTCATCCTGATGTTGATGTTTATGTCGCTGCAATTGATGAAAAGCTGAACTCGCATGGATATATTATTCCAGGACTGGGAGATGCAGGGGATCGATTATTTGGAACCAAGTAATAGAATGATCAAAGCACCCTGTATTTTTTAATGGGTGTTTTGATCCAATATATTTTTAAAAGGAGAAGCTTTATGGAACCACGTCCGTCATGGGAGCAGTATTTTATGGAGATTGCTAAGCTTGTCAGCACTCGTTCTACCTGCCTGCGGCGTCAAGTTGGAGCAGTACTAGTAAGAAATAAACATATTATTTCAACCGGGTACAA
>JAAZMN010000073.1 GCA_012798795.1 Bacillota bacterium
GCTACGGTTTGCATAACCTCGCGACGCCCTATTGGATCCAGCATTGCAGTAGGTTCATCAAAAACAATACATTCAGGACGCATAGCAATCATCCCAGCTATAGCTACGCGCTGTTTTTGTCCGCCTGAAAGTTGATGAGGTGAATGCTGCCTGAAGTCAGCCATACCTACTACTTGTAACGCTTCATCAACTCGACGGTGAATTTCACTTGTTTCAACACCGAGATTCTCAGGCCCAAAAGCGATATCCTCTTCCACAGTTGTTGCCACTAACTGATTGTCCGGATTTTGAAAAACCATTCCCACTTTTTGCCTAACTTCCCACACCCGGTTAGTATCATTTGTGTCAATACCATCTACCAACACCCGCCCTGACTTAGGAATAAGTAAAGCATTTATATGTTTAGCCAAAGTTGATTTTCCGGAGCCATTATGACCCAATATAGCGACGAACTCACCTTTTTTGATCTCAAGATTAATCTCACTTAATACTTCCCATTCTTCTGCAGGATCAGAAACATAAGCAAAACTTACATCTTCAAATCTAATCAAAGTTTCATGCACACCAACCACTCCACAGTACGTCATTTATACAGAGAACGCAGAGGCAACACCTCTGCGACCTGCAACTACTTTAAAATCTGCTCTAAAGTACAGATGTTCATACCCACTCAATAATGGCCATTGGGGCCTGATCACCGCGACGCGGAGCAATCTTATAAATTCGAGTATATCCACCGTTTCGATCACTGTACCTGGGAGCGATATCGTCAAATACACGTTGCACTGCCTCCGGTCCCATAAGGAAAGCAGCTGCCTGTCGCCGAGCATGTACATCGCCACGTTTTCCTAATGTAACCATCTTATCCGCTAATGGCTGTATAGCTTTGGCTTTTGCTTCTGTTGTTTCAATCTGACCGTGAATCACTAACGAAGTAACTAAACTGCGCAGTAGCGCTCGTCTGTGACTGGAAGTGCGACCGAGTTTCCTTTGCTTCACTGTCCTTCACCTACCTTATTCATCTGATTCCCGTAAAGAAAGTCCAAGAGTGCTTAGCTTTTCTTTAATTTCCTGGAGGGATTTTTTACCTAAATTACGAACCTTCATGATGTCTTCCTCAGTTTTCCGAGTTAACTCTTCCAGAGTATTAATCCCGGCTCGTTTTAGGCAATTATAAGAACGCACTGATAAATCTAGTTCTTCAATAGTCATTTCCATTAAGCGATCTATAGCTTCTTCTTCTTTTTCCACCATAATCTCTACTGAGTCAGTAGTTTCGGTAAGATCAGTAAATAGCTTTAGATGCTCCATTAAAATCTTTGAAGCTAAACTAAGTGCCTCATCAGGTGCAATAGTTTTATCCGTCCATATATCTAAAGTCAATTTATCGTAATCAGTAATTTGACCTACCCGGGTATTATCAACTTGAAAATTAACTTTATTTACAGGAGTAAAAATAGAATCAACAGGGATGTTCCCAATTGGATGATTGGGAAGTTTATTGCGTTCCGCAGAAACATAGCCTCTCCCCTTAGCTACTGTAATATCCATATTTAAGCGCCCATCTTGCTCTAAAGTTGCAATATAAAGATCGGGATTAAGCACTTCCACACTAGGATCTGCTACAATATCTTTGGCATAAACCGGACCTTCCCCACTAGCTTCAATTCTAACAATAACAGGTTCATCAGTGTACATCTTTACTAATAACTTTTTAATGTTAAGAACGATATCTACAGTATCCTCAACAACTCCGGGTACAGTTGAGAACTCATGTAAAACACCGTCTATATGCACTGAAGTAACTGCCGTACCAGGTAACGAAGATAAAAGAATGCGGCGTAAACTGTTACCCAGTGTAATCCCATAGCCTCTCTCTAAAGGCTCAACCACAAATCTGCCATGGTCTTCTGTTAATTCAATCTGTTCGATTTTTGGTTTTTCTATTTCAATCATTACAAAAACACCCTCCTTCTCGAATGCACGTTTTCTCAAGCCACAGATTTTCATTTATTAATGATCTATAGCCAAGGACACGAACTTTTTGAGGGTAAAAAAGTTAGTTTCTATCTGGAATAGAATTCTACGATTAAGTGTTCCTCAATAGGAATATCAATTTCTTCCCTTGCAGGAATAGCCTTAACTGTCCCCTCTAACTTTTCAGCGTCAAAGCCCAACCACTCAGGAAGAGTTCTTCCAGCTGCTTCTTGAACATTTAGCTTAATAAGATCTAAATTCCTGGAAGACTCCCTCACAGCAATAATATCGCCGGGCTTTACCTGACATGATGGTATATCCACTTTATGTCCGTTCAAAGTAATATGGCCATGCATAACAAGCTGCCGGGCTTGAGCTCGCGATGATCCAATACCTAAGCGATAAACAACGTTATCTAAACGGCACTCCAGAGTTTGCATTAGAATCTCACCAGTAATACCACGCTTACGAGCTGCTTTAGTATAATAATTTTTTAATTGTCTTTCATTAATATTATATATTCTGCGAAGTCTCTGCTTCATCCTTAACTGCAAGCCATACTCAGATAGTTTCTTCCGAGATTGTCCATGCTGCCCCGGTGCATAACTGCGGCGTTGAACCGGGCATTTATCTGTATAACATTTGTCACCTTTCAAATAAAGCTTTTCACCTTCACGCCTGCATTGGCGACAAACAGGTCCTGTATATCTTGACATACTTTCTCACCTCCAGCAAAATTCACACTCTTCTCCGTTTTGGCGGTCTACAACCGTTATGTGGAATTGGTGTAACGTCTTTAATAACATTTACATCTATACCTGCACTTTGTAACGACCTAATAGCAGCCTCTCTACCGGCGCCAGGCCCTTTTACATATACTTTCACTTCACGTAAGCCATGTTCCATAGCTGTTTTTGCAGCACTTTCCGCAGCCATTCCGGCAGCAAAAGGAGTGCCTTTCCGCGAACCTTTAAAACCGATATTTCCAGCACTAGCCCATGAGATAACGTTACCTTGGTTATCACTAATACTTACAATTGTATTATTAAAGGTCGAACGAATGTGTGCAATGCCGCTTTGAATATTTTTACGTTCACGTCTGCGGGGACGTTGTCCCTTACGGGGTCTTGCCATCTGTCTATTCCTCCTTTCGCTCTATCGCTTTTTACCTGCCACACGTTTAGGCCCTTTACGAGTTCGGGCATTGGTCTTTGTATTCTGACCACGCACCGGCAACCCCTTGCGGTGACGTAAACCACGATAACAACCGATATCGCGCAGCCTTTTCAAATTCATATTTACTTCGCGACGTAAATCGCCTTCAACAACGAAATTTTGTTCAATAACTTCCCGTAATTTATTTGCTTCACCTTCTGTTAGATCGCCCACACGTGTATCAGGATCAATTCCGCAAATAGCCAAAATCTTCTTAGATGTGGAACGTCCGATACCAAATATATAAGTTAAGCCTATTTCTACACGCTTATTGCGCGGCAGATCAACCCCAGCAATTCTTGCCACTAGCCAAACACCCCCTTATTCTATCCTTGTTTCTGTTTGTGTTTAGGATTCTCACAAATCACCATTACTTTCCCCTTACGCCGAATAACTTTACATTTTTCACACATCGGTTTGACAGAAGGTCTAACCTTCATTTTCATCCCCCTTTAGCCAACCCTATTTTTTCCGATATATAATTCTTCCACGAGTTAAATCATAGGGCGACAGTTCAACTGTAACCGTATCACCTGGTAAAATACGTATAAAATGCATTCGCATCTTTCCAGATATATGCGCCAAAACTCTATGACCATTCTCTAATTCAACACGAAACATTGCATTAGGCAGTGGTTCAACTACTTTTCCTTCTACCTCTATCACATCACCTTTAGCCATTATCAGACAAACCCTCCTCTCGATCTTCCTCCCCATCGTTGAGAGCTGCTATAGTTAGCCTCAGCTGCTGATTAGTTAACTTCCGCTTTTCATTAATTGTCTGCGCAATATCAGTGGCTATTTGACGATGTGCTACTAAATGCTTGACATTTTTCTTTTTAGCATGGGAAATCTTGCGTTTCTTACCATCAGCCACCAATACACAATTATCATCCAGCTTTTTAATTACAATATATTTTGCGCCAGCGTCTCGTCCTGCTTTTGAAGAGACCAATTGACCAACTTCCAAATCCATAATGTCCCCCCTATATCACAGTGAGAATCTGCGGTCCTTCAGCTGTAACAGCTACTGTATGCTCAAAATGAGCTGACCAACTTCGATCTACAGTTACTGTAGTCCAATTATCCGGTAAAACTTCCACGTGATAGCCTCCTACATTAACCATTGGTTCAATAGCTAAAGTCATTCCCTCTTTTAATCGAGGCCCACGACCGGGTATGCCGAAATTAGGAATCTGAGGCGATTCATGCATTGAGCGTCCTATTCCGTGTCCTACAAAATCGCGAACAACTGAAAAACCATTACTTTCAACAAATGTTTGAATCTCATGAGAAATATCAGAGAGCCGGTTGCCGATAACAGCTTTGTCTATTCCGCGAAACAGTGATTCTTTCGTTACTTCAAGCAGCTTCTGAATGTCAGTGTCAATAACACCTACCGGATAAGTCCATGCTGAATCACCACAGAACCCATCTACAAATGCACCAATATCAACACTTACAATCCACCCTTCCTCAAACGGAATGTCATTAGGAATTCCATGAACAACTATTTCGTTGACAGAAGTGCAGATAGAAGCTGGATATCCTTGATAATCTTTAAATGCCGGAATCGCACCCTGTGATACAAAAAACTCTTCCACCAATTGATCAAGATACTTACTGGTAACCCCGGGGCGAATATTCTCTGCCACAATTTGATGTGCCTGTGCTACCACTCGTCCGGCCTCGCGCATTGCTGCAATCTCCGTTTTAGACTTTAAAATTATCATTGTGCTTCACCAATTCTATTCTCCTTAACAAACTCAGAAATCTCTTTATCAACTGCGGTAAATACTAAGTTAATATCCTGCTCTCCATTAATACTGATTAACTTGCCCAGATTCGCATAATAATGCACCAGAGGGTGAGTCTGCTCCATATATACCTCTAATCGGTGCATAGCAACCTCAATATTGTCATCAGAACGTTGGTATAACTTACTACCGCACTTTTTGCAAACAGCTTCAACTTCTGTTTGAACAAAACTGTATACTTGATTACAGCTGCGGCATACACGACGCTTAATTATCCGCAGAACCGCTTCTTTACAAGAAATCCTGATATCGAAAGCACAGTCGATTTCCATTAAATTTTGCTTTAGCATTGAATCTAAATGTAGTGCTTGAACCACGGTCCGTGGATACCCGTCAAGAATCCAACCATCTTTGCAGTCATCTGAAGAAGAAAGCCTATGGCGTAGTATTTCGATCATATATTCATCAGGAATTAAATTCCCCTCTGAGATATATTTATTAACTATCTTCCCTAGTTCTGATCCTGAAGCTATAACTGACCGAATAAGACTGCCTGTAGAAATGTGGGGAATGCCATATTTCTCGGAAATACACTCACCTTGGGTTCCTTTGCCTGCTCCGGGTAAACCGAGTAATATTAATCGCAAAGCCCCTCCCCCTAACTATTTAAGAAAACCTTCATAATGTCTCAGTAATAAATGAGCTTCGATTTGTTTCATA
>JAAZMN010000074.1 GCA_012798795.1 Bacillota bacterium
CGAACTTATCGATGCTCGTATTCCAAAAAGCAGCAGGAATCCGGATATTTCCGAAATTCACAGCAAACCATATGTTTTAGCAGCAGCTAAATCAGATCTTACTGATCCAGTTTGTACAAATATTTGGCTGAATTATTGGCGGCAAAATAATGAAACCATCGTTTTATTAGATCTAATTACTGGTAAAGGAATTAATCAACTTAAAGCTGAAATAAGAAAATTTATGCCTACGCTTAAGCGTCCTGCTCGAGTCTTAATTGTCGGCATTCCTAATGTAGGAAAGTCAACATTGATTAATCGGCTGGTTGGGAAAGGGAGTACCAGAGTTGGTGCTAAACCCGGAGTTACTCGAGGTAAACAGTGGATAAATGCCAGAGGAATGCAGTTGTTAGACACACCCGGTATACTATGGCCAAAGTTTGAAAATCAGGAAACAGCATATAAGTTGGCGGCGACTGCGGCCATCAAAGATGAAGTACTTGATGTTGAAAAACTTGTCAACTGGCTTTTGCGATTTCTTATGGAAAATTACTTCGAACTTCTTAAGAAACGATATGGTATATTGGCTCAGACAGAGGATATTGAAAGCGTATTAGTGAATATTGGTAAAAGGAGAGGTTGTCTACAATCTAAAGGTATTGTTGATAAATGGAAAACAGCCCAAATTATCTTAAAAGACTTCCGTTCAGGTTTAATTGGACCGATTACACTTGAATTACCGTGATGGAGGGAATGGCATGCGAGAATTTGAAAAACGTCTCTTAAGTCAAGGATACTGCAGTATTGTCGGGATTGATGAGGCGGGTCGTGGTCCGTTAGCAGGTCCAGTAGTAGCTGCAGCTGTTAACATACCGTTAGATGTTAATTTACAAAACATCAAGGATTCCAAGCAGTTAACCCCAAAAAAAAGAAGTATGATATGCGAAGAAATATTACAGTGCGGTACTGTAGGGATAGGTATGGCATCGCCTGCTGAAATCGATGAACTTAATATTCTACAAGCTACTTTTAAAGCTATGAAACGAGCTTTAAGTAAACTTCAAAATAGTATTTCAGTAGATTTTTGTATTGTTGATGGAAATAGGACTATACCTGACTTAGAAATTGATCAGGCCGCCGTTGTTAAGGGCGATGTCTCATGCTACCTAGTTGCTGCCGCTAGTATAGCTGCAAAAGTCTACAGGGATAATCTAATGATAGAATATGATTTAGTGTACCCTGAATATGGCTTTGCTCAACATAAAGGTTACCCCACAAAAATGCATTATAGAGCTTTAGCTAAATATGGACCGTCACCTGTACATCGAATTACTTTTTCAGGTGTAAAGGAAGGGTACATATCATGATATACATATCAAGTAGGAGATTACAACAGGGAATGCGTGTAGCCCGTCCAATATATGACGATGATGGACGGATATTATTAAACACTGGAGTAATGCTGAATCAACTATATATTGCCAAGTTAATTGAAAAACGTATACCCGGTATTTATGTGACTATAGACGAAACAGATAATATCCCAATTCCTGAGATTATCAGTCAGCAGACAAGAGTGACAGCTATTAAACAGGTTAAGGATGTATTTGAATCTGTACAAGTAGGGAAGACTTTTGATATAGAACCTTTAAATCAGAGCATTAACTCAATTATTGATGAGATTGTTTATAATCAAAATGTCTTAGTTAATTTGTCTGAGATCAGGACATTTGACGGTTATACTTTTGCTCATTCAGTTAATGTCTGCGTGTTATCGATAGTTCTCGGTTTAAAATTTGAACTAAATGAGTTAGAATTAAAAGAATTGGCTTTGGGTGCAGTTCTTCATGATATCGGTAAACTAAATATATCTTCCTACGTTTTGAATAAGCCGGGACGCTTAACAAAAGATGAGTTTTCTGAAGTTAAAAAACATCCTTTTCAAGGCTGGCAGATTTTAAGAAACAATCCTGAAATTCCTTTGTTAAGTGCCCATGTTGCATTTCAACATCATGAACAGCCCAATGGGCAGGGGTATCCGCGCCGGCTTATTGATGAACAAATGTATCATTATGCTAAGATAGTCGGTGTTGTAGATGCTTATGATGCTATGACCTCTGTAAGACCATACCGTAATGCCATGCAGCCTTCGCAAGCTCTGCATTTAATTAGACAGCTTAGTGGAATTCAGTTTAGTCCAGCAGTTGCCGATTGTTTTCTTAAGTGTGTAGCTCCTTACCCAATTGGTACCAGAGTCCTGCTGAATACTCGCGAAGTCGGTGTTGTTGTAGATGTTAACAGCACTAATAGAGATAGACCGATTATCCGACTGTTATTTCGTCCCGACGGCAAGAAATATAACAAATACCAAGAAATTGATCTCGCCAAAGAGGACTTTCTATCAATTGAAAAGAGTTTATTATGAGAGCTAAGGGAGCATATGGTGAAAACATTGCTTGTGAGTTCTTACAAAAAAAGGGCTTAAAGATACGAGAACGTAATTATCGCACCGCCTTTGGCGAAATTGATCTTATTATGCAGGAAAATGATGTTATTGTTTTTGTTGAAGTTAAATATCGTAAGTCGGAAAAATTTGGAAATCCGCTGGAATCAGTTGGTTGGCATAAACAGCAGAGAATTAAATCAACTGCACGTATATATTTGGGTCAACTGGGGTATGAACCTGTATGCCGCTTTGATGTAATAGGAATATTAGATAATGGAATACACTGGGTGAAGGGAGCTTTCACATGAAATCAAAAACAATTATTGTATTATTAATGGCTGTTTTCTTAGTATTAAATACAGGCTTTGCCGCAGCTCAAAATTTTTCAATTGATGCAGAGATTGGTCTGTTATTTGATTATAACTCAGGTCAAATAATATTTTCACAAAACGCAGATCAACCCTGGATTCCGGCCAGTCTTGTCAAAGTCATGACTATGTATGTTGCCTTAGACCGTATTGCTGCTGAAAACATACCTTTGGATAAAACTTTTAAGGTGAGTGAAAAAGCTTGGCAGATGGGCGGTTCCCAGATGTTTCTTGAAGTCGGAGAAGAGGTTACAATTGAAGATTTGCTCAATGGAATAGCAGTTGTCTCCGGCAATGATGCTTGTATAACAATTGCGGAAGGCTTTGCTGGAACTGAGGAATTATATGTACGCTGGATGAATGAAAAAGCAGAGCAGCTCGGATTAGATCTGCATTTTGTTGATGTCCATGGATTGTCGGAAGATAATCGCATTACTGCAGATGATTTTGCGCTGCTAGTTTACAATTATATCAAGGATTATCCAAATGCACTTCAGTATCATAGCAGACTTTCATTTGGATATAAGCCGCGTTCCAGTGCAAATCCGATTGTTCAATCTAATCGCAATGGGTTGCTGCGTACTTATGAAGGTGCTGATGGTTTAAAAACCGGTCATTTAAGTGAGGCAGGATACAATTTAGTAGCTACAGCAGTGCAGGATAACCGAAGACTGATTGCCATAGTATTAGGAGCTGAAAGTGAATTAAAACGTGAACAAGAAGCTGCTAAAGCCTTGAATTATGGTTTTAGGAGTTTCGAAAATATTTCAGCTGATGATTTGCTGACTGTACAAGACGCCCGCATCTATAAAGGCCGAAAAAATTACCTGCCAATTTCTACCGGAGGTGCTCAGATTACTATTAACCGCGGCTTTCAAGGTGACCTTAAAGCTAAAGTAGAAATATCGGTATTGGAAGCTCCGATACTAATCGGGGAGCAGGTAGGTGAACTTTTGATCTACACGCAAGCAGGACTGCTGAACAAAGTTCCGCTGGTTGCAGTGGAGACAGTTGAACGGGGAAATTGGTTTTCGGTGTTAATTGATACATTTATCTTGTTTTTCAGTAAACTTTTTAGTAAAGGATAAACAAAAGGACCATTAGAGGTCCTTTCTTACACTATATACAGAATACGTGATCGCCGATTAAATAAACAATTTGCCGAGTGCGAATCCAGTTATTTTGACTAACTTTTTTTGGATTATAAAAGAATAATGCACCACCTGTAGGGTCTTCTCCACTTACAGCAAGTTTAGCCGCTTCGAAACTATCGTGACCAATTATCTTAATATTTTCTAAACGCCCATCCTCCACAGGAGAAAACTGCCGTGGTTGAAAAATTATTTCTTTTATTGTATTGGGAAAACCTGGGTCTTTAAGTCGATTGATAATAACTGCTCCAACCGCTACTTTACCCAGAAATGGTTCTCCTTCTGCCTCAGCATGAATTATTCTTGCCAATTGGTAAAGATCATTATCCAATCATATCACCCTCCAATATAGAATACTCTTAGCACTAATATTTTGTTACTCCATAATGAGATAAGAGGATTATTACGATTTTCGTAGAAAAAATAACAGTGAATAGCTTATTCAGGAATTAATTAGTTTATCAAGGAGGAAATAGTGTGTGATTATCGATGACTTAGACAGACAAATTTTACAGTACTTACAAGAAGACGGCAGAACCAGCTATGTAACTTTAGCAAATGAATTGAATGTTTCAGAAGGCACCATTAGAAAGCGAGTACGTAAGCTTGAGAATAACAATATTATACAAATTGTTGGAGTCACTGATCCTTACAAGATAGGTTTGGATACAGTTGCATTTATTTGGTTAAAAGTTGAACGAAATATGCTGGAATCTGTAATTAAAAATCTACGGGCTCTAATCCATATTCGCTATCTAGTAATTACCACTGGAACTCACGATATTGTCGCTATGGCCGTATTACCTGATAGACATGCTCTAGTTGAACTTTTGACTAAACAATTGGGCCAAATTTCAGGGATAGTTAGTTCAGAGACTTCAATTGTATTAGAAATTCATAAACAGATTTACAATTGGAATCCTTTTAATTCGGAGGGTCACTTAGGAGGTGACAGCGGTGTCTAATGACTTTGAAATTGATGATATTGATCGTCATATTATTCGACTGCTGCAAAAAAACGGGCGTATTCCTTTTCTTACTATTGCCAATGAATTAGGCTTAGCAGAAGGGACAATTCGCCGCCGAGTTGCTCGTTTAATTGATGAAAAGATTCTGCAGATTGTCGGTGTTACTGATCCGCTGAAAGTAGGCATGCATACAGTAGCCATCGTTGGTTTACGAGTCCAAAGAGGGAAAATAGATGCAACTATAGCACAGCTTAAAGACATGCCTGAAGTTCGTTATATTGCTTTGGCTACAGGTAATCATGATATTATTATTGAAATTGTTGTTCCCAGCAATGAAGCTCTGTTAATATTTTTGACTCATAAACTGAATAAGATTTCCTGGATAATCAATACAGGTACCTCATTGGTGCTCAAAATAGCTAAACAAGATTTTAGTTGGGGTACGGAAGATGTCTAGAACAGGTTTAATGCTTCCCACCTATAGCGCAAAGCTTCGCTAATATGCTGTGGTTCAATCTGTGTATTATCAAGTTCCGCAATGGTTTTTGCCACTTTTATAGTTTTATAGTAACCGCGTGCAGACATTCTAAGTCGTTTTTGGGCTTTATCTAAAAGAGATTTGACTGATTGTGACAGTGCAATATTCTGCACCTGCTCATCTGTGAGCAGTCCGTTTTTTTGAGGCTGATGGGTTATAGTGACTGGTGAATCGCTGTCTTCATTATAATCATCCAATGTTAACGGTTGTAAGTAGGCAAAAAGATCAATACGATCTAACAGCGGCCCTATTAGTTTCTTGTGATATCTATTAATCTGCTGTATGCTGCAGCGGCACTCACGATAAGGATCGCCTAAATGGCCACAAGGGCAGGCATTTGTTGTGGCAATCATTAAAAAGGTTGCTGGAAATACTACGCGTTGATTTGCCCGTACAATTGCTACCTGCCGGTTTTCTAAGGGCTGACGCAGTGCTTGTAGTACGCTGCTTTTAAATTCCAGTAATTCATCAAGAATAAGTAATCCATTAGAAGCTAGAGTAATTTCACCGGGTCTAATCGGATTTCCACCGCCTACTAGGCCGGATAAAGAAATTGAGTGATGTGGTTTTCGTATAGGACGCTTATTGATCAGGCTCACTTGCGGTTTTAGCATTTTGGCATTACTGTAGATTTTAGTGGTCTCAACAGCTTCATTGTAAGAAAGTGGAGGCATGAAATTTATTACTGATTGAGCCAGCATTGTTTTACCTGTTCCCGGTGGGCCCACAAGGAGTGTATGGTGATGACCTGCAGCAGCAATAATCATCATTCGTTTGGCAATGCTCTGACCTTTTATACCGGAGAAGCCGGGCTTTAAAGTTTTTGGCAAATACTTCTGTCTTCTAATAGGTTTAATTTTAATCATATTTTTTAAAAATCCATAAGCTTGTTTAAGACTGCTGATGGGATATACTCGGTTATTAGCAGCTGCAGCTTCTTTAGCATTTTGTTTTGGAATGATCACTGCTTGATTGCATTTTGATGCCAGTTCTGCTAGACTGATTACTCCATGAATAGGCCTGACACCGCCGCTAAGCGAGAGTTCACCGGCGATCAAAAATTTTTGCAGTATTTTTTGTTCAAATTGACCAGCAGCTGCGAGAATTCCTAGAGCTATGGGAAGGTCATACAGCGTTCCATGTTTTTTAATATCAGCAGGAGCTAAATTTACAACTATTCTTTTAATGGGGAAATCAAATCCTGAGTTTTTTAATGCGGAACGAACACGTTCTCGACTTTCCTTTACTGCCGGACCTGCCAACCCTACAAGTTCGAAACTAGGTAATCCCGTTCTTACATCAACTTCAATGTCAACACAGACGGCGTTGTTTCCGATAATTGCCGCACTAGATACTTTTATCACTAATAGACCCCCTTAATTACTTCTAATATTAAGAATACTCTATTTATAAGAATATTCCTGCATGACATAGAATGAATCTTCTTATGGAATCCTAACAAAGAGATATCTTTGGAAGGGGTTTATCATGGATTTTGAAGTCGGCACTACACGGATTTATAACTGCAGTGTGTGTAATGTAGATACACCGCACACCGTAAGAGCCAATCGCGGAGATTTTTACGGTATTGTTTGTACAAATTGCAATTCAGGTGCGATTGTTCATGAATTAGATTTGAAGATATATCAGCTTAAATGGGAAGAGGAACTGCGTGAAATATTGGATAACCTTGTTGAGCAGTCTTTTGGATTCGATGATGATTAATAATATCAGGAGGAGATATTTTGAAATGGAGTGAAAATGAATATCTGATTGCGTTTAATATGATTAATGGAATAGGTGGACGACGTCTTGAAAATTTATTAGCTGCTTTTAAAACCCTAGAGCAAGCTTGGCAAAGCTCTTATCAAGACTTGCTTCAAGTCTCTGGATTTGGTCCTCGGCTGGCGGAATCATTTATTTCTCAAAGACGCAGTGTTGATCCTAAAAAAGAGATTAAGTGGGCTAAAAAATATAATGCGTCAATTCTTACAAAATCTGATATAGAATACCCTGAATTTCTAAGGCAGATTCCGGGAAGTCCACCAGTTATTTATTATTCAGGCAAACTACCTAAAGATTTAGGTGTAGCAATAGTAGGTTCACGTAGAGCGACTTACAGCGGGAAACAGCAGGCTTACGAATTTGCACGCAGTATAGCTAGTTGCGGTATACCGATTATCAGTGGCTTAGCAAGAGGTATAGATACACAAGCTCATTTAGGAGCTGTGTCCGTTAAATCCGGTGTCACCGTCGCTGTTTTAGCTACCCCCATCGATGTAGTCTATCCTCCTGAAAATCACGGTTTAGCAGATAAAATCAAAATCTCCGGTTGTTTGATTACTGAGTTTTCCAGCCGTGCGGTAGTTAAACCCGGTAATTTCCCCAGGCGAAATCGCCTAATTGCTGCTTTTGCCAAAGGAGTTTTAGTAGTTGAAGCAGGTATGAAGTCAGGTACTCTATCCACAGTTGATTGGGCCCTTGAACAAGGGAAGGATGTCTGGGCAGTCCCCGGCGAAATTAGTCAGCCGCTGCGTAAAGGTACAAATAATCTTATTAAACAGGGAGCAGGTTTAGTTGATTGTGCTGAAGATATTCTACAGGAGTTTCATAATATTTCTTCAGCCAAATCTGAGCACAAACTGGACAGCACTTCCGCATTAATA
>JAAZMN010000075.1 GCA_012798795.1 Bacillota bacterium
GTGTTAATCTTATGAATTACTTCTTGAATAACCCAATCGGGAGTAGAAGCACCGGCAGTTATTCCGATTTTTTTTACTGCATCACCTAATATAATTCGCTCATCTAATTCAGCACTGTTTTCAATTAATATTGTTTTTTCACAGTTCTCTCTGGATATTTCAAACAGTTTTTTCGTGTTTGAGCTGTGTTTACCACCTATAACAATCATTAGATCAACCTGCCGCGAAACCTCAACTGCACTCTGCTGTCTTTCTTTAGTTGCACTGCAAATAGTATTAAAAGCTTCTACTTCAGCACATCGTTTAGAAACAGCTGTCACAACCTGTTCAAAATTGTCCGCTTTTTCAGTTGTCTGAGCTACTATGCATACTTTTTGCCCAAGCCTGACATCATCTAGTTCATTACCATCCCGAACTATAACTGCTGAATTATCACACCAGCCATTAATGCCGATCACTTCCGGATGCTTTTTATTGCCAACAATGATAATCTGATAACCCAGAGAATGATATTTCTGTACCTTTTTATGAATAGTACTTACATAAGGACAAGTTGCATCTACTACTTTAGCACCGGTTTCATTTATTTTTTCTATCACATCCGGAGTAACTCCATGAGACCGCAATACTATAACATCATTTGCACTTAATTCGTCTATCTGGGCCAAATTGATGTCCTTGATATTGTGCGCCTCTAAATGTTCTATCACGTCATTATTATGAATAAGCGGTCCTAAAGTACTAACTTTTACGCCTTTAGTATAATAGTATTTGACTACCATATCCACAGCACGCTTAACCCCAAAACAAAATCCGGAGTTTTTAGCCAAAATAATCTCTTTATCCATAATCTACCTCCGAGGCCGCTGTTTACACCGCAAACCAACTAAATCAATTTTCCGCTGAGATAAGTTCATTCAGAGGAAGGCCTGCTTTAGCTAAACTTCCCTTTAATGCAAGGGCAATTACAGAGTCAACACTATGGTGTAAAATGGTTCCGACTCCAACAACGATAAAAGCTTGATATAAATCAAAGCCAAGCGGTATTACCACCAATGCTTCGCCAAGAGCATGGGGAACAGCGGTTAATGCCAAAACAACCCAAGACTTCTTACCATTTCTGAAAAGCTTAGCACCAATCACTCCAAAAATTATGTGAACAGCTGCACGTATAGCCACAACTGGCCCCAGAGTAACAAAAAAACCGAATGCTGAACCAATACCAACCAAAGTCGCTACCCAAGGGCTGATAAACATGGCCAACATAGTAGGAACATGGCTACCTAAAGTAGCTGAAAACGGCGGAATATATACCTGCAGCCAACCTTTAAAAACTGTCGGTATGAGAATTGCCAGCGCTGCCAATAATGAACCGTAAACTAATTCTTGCACCTGTAATCGAGATTTCATCCCATTCGCCTCCGCATTTGAATCTATTGCTTAGCTGTTATTTTAACAGAAATATTGTCAGCTGTCTATACACCTGACAATATTTATTGTAAAATAAAGGGAAAAATATTCTTTAAGCGAATGAAATCTTAAGTACATTCACAAAGAAAGGTGATTTATATGAGCAGTATAAAAAGACGTCAAGCTATTCTCAACCACCTCAAACATGCCAAACAACCAATAACCGGCGGACAACTGAGTAAATTATTCAACGTATCCAGACAAATAATAGTTGCCGATATTGCCTTACTACGGGCAAAGGGAGCAGATATTATCGGTACACCCCAAGGATACATATATAATATTACAAGCTCACCTAGCTTCCAACAAAAAATTGCAGCAATACACTCAAACAGCCATGAGCAAATCCGCGAGGAATTAACCATAATCGTAGATAATGGAGCATCAATCCAAGATGTAATTGTTGAGCATCCCTTGTATGGCGAGATTACGGCCAGCCTTCACATTTATTCCAGACATGATGTAGACAGATTTATTGAAAAACTAGCTAAATCCAACGCCGAACCGTTACTGGTTCTTACAGACGGACTCCATTTACATACTATAACTGCAGAAAATTTAGAAACACTGACCACAGTTAAGCAGATTTTAGCTGAAAAAGGTTATTTGGCTTTAGACTAATCAAAGACCTAAATACCATGTGGCGATGGAAAAATAAATCAGTACACCGGCAATATCTGCAATTGATGTTACCAATGGCCCACTGGCGGCTGCCGGATCAATATTGATCCGGTCGAATATAAATGGAAGCAGCATACCAATTAAACTGCCGATTATAACAACAATAGCCATGGACAGCGAAACTATAATTGCAAGATCCATACCGCCTCTGTAAAAACCTAGCACTGATACAGCCAGTGCCATACATATACCAAGAGAAATAGAAACCATAACTTCCTTTTTTAAAAGGTCAAACCAATCTTCCGTATCTACATCGCCTAAAGCCAGTGCACGAATCATCAAAGCAGCTGATTGAGAACCGGCATTCCCAGCACTGTCAATAAGCAGCGGCAGGAAAAAAACTAAGGAAATCACTGATTGAATTGTCTCTTCAAAACTGGCAATCCCTGCACCTGAAAATATATTTACAAATACCAATATAAGCAGCCAGGGAAGCCGCTTCTTTATCAATAATGAAGGACTGGCATTAAGTATAGTAGTGTCAAGTTCACCTACTGTTGCCATTTTATGTAAATCCTCTGTATATTCCTCATCAACAACATCCATAATATCGTCAACGGTAATAATTCCTACTAAGCGATTTTCATGATCCGTTACCGGCATTGCCAAAAAGTTATATTTCTTAAACAGTTCAGCCGCTCTTTCTTGATTATCCAATGTTGTTACTGAAATTACATCCCGATGCATAATATCTTCAATCTTCTCGGTTAACGAATGCAGCACCAAATCTTTAAGGGTAACGATTCCTTCCAAATGCCGCTCATGATCCATTACATAACAAGTATAAACAGTTTCTTTCTCTAAGGCAGTGGCTCTAATTTTGCTTAACGCCTCTTCAACCGTCATTTCCTTTCTCAAACTGACAAATTCAATAGTCATTACACTTCCGGCAGAATCGTCAGGATAATTGAGAAACTGATTAATTAATTTTCGTTTCGATTCCGGAGTGTTAATGAGAATTCTCTTAACAACATTAGCCGGCATTTCTTCAAGAAAGTCGATCATATCATCAAAAAACAATTCATTTACAATTTCTTGAAGTTCTTTTTCATGAACTAATCTTGAGATTGACCCCTTACTGTCAGAGCTTAAAAATGAAAACACATCAACTGCTAATTCCTTAGGCAATAACCTAAATACCAGCAGACCGCTCTTAGAATCTAATTCATCAATAATTTCAGCAATATCCGGTGCTTTTAGTTCAAGCAGTGCTTCTTTTAACAAAACATATTCCTTGTCGTCCAGCAGTGACATAATCTGATCAAATTTCATGATAAATTCCTCCTTCTCTTCTATTTTAGGAGGAGCTGCCGTAGATGATTATACAGATAGTCCTCCTAAAAGTATTCTGATCATAAATTGTCGTTTAGGACCTGAATCCATATAACCACCTCCACAAAATAAAAACCTTACTCATAAATTACGAGTAAAGGTAATTATAATCAGCAAAAATATATCTGACATTCTCCCTACTCGTGACAGCTTTGACTCCATACAACGTAAGGGCTAACCCTAGCTACATTAAATAACACCTTAATCCGATGTTACCTGCTAACCCTTTAGCATCTCTCGATATTGCAGGGCAGTAGCATATTTTTGTATAGTAATCTCACCTAACTGGTTTTTGGTTCCTATTACATTATAATGCAATTACAGCAATTTGCAAATCATTTTCCCAAAATACCGGAATTAAGCATCAATTATTTTTTTATAACACATACTAACATTAAATAATTAAGTACAAGATTACAAAGAAAGGAATATTACAGTGGACAAAATTAGAATAGCAATTATCGGAACCGGCATGGCATTTGAGCGGTTACACTACCCAGTATTTCGACAACTTAGCGATAAATTTGAAATTGTCGCTATATGTGATCAAGACCGGGAAAAGCTGGAAAAATGGCGCACCAATCTAGGATTAAAACCTGAAGATGCTTATACTGATTTTAAAGATATGCTGGTTCGCAGCGATGTAGACGCCTTTGATATATTAGTACCAATTGAACTAAACTTTAAAATTGCTGAAGCGGTTGCCCGTAGCAATAAACCGTTTATCTTAGAAAAGCCTCTTGCGCCGACTCAAGAACAAGCTAATGCCGCCCGCAAACTAACAAAAAAATTTAATGTTCCAGTTATGGTAGCGGAAAACTATCGATACAATGAAGAAAATAATATTATTCGAGACCTAGTCCGCACTAAAGAAATAGGCGATGTTTTCTATTTCATTAAGAACAAAGTAATGGATTTTCCACAGGATATGCTTAAAGACGACTTTGCAGCTGCCGAGTGGAGGCAGCATCCCGAATTCCCCGGTGGAACTGTCTTCGATACAGGTGTACATGATATTGCAGGATTACGGCATATTTTCGGAGCAGTTGATTTTGTTCATGCAGTTGCCCTACCCCAAAAAGCCGACTTTGCTCCTTACAGTGCTATCCAAGTCAACCTGAGTTTTAAAACCGGAGTGATCGGACAATTTTCATTTTTTTCAGCAGGCGAAGAAATGCAGCGCCCCCTAATTGGACTGAGAATTTTCGGCAGCACTGGCATGATTTATCTTGAAGAAGCTACCTGTGGCACGATTAATGTAGCATATAATGACGGAAATAGTAAACAAATTCCATATGAACCAGACAAAGGCTTTTATAATGAAATGCTCAATTTTTATAAAGCTGCAATTGGAGAAGAACCATTGTCAGTAACTCCGGAAATGGAATTTGGAGATGCAGATACTATGTTTGCCATTCTTAAATCAGCCCGAACAAACAGAATAGTTAAAGTAGACAAAACAAGAGAGTATGAATTCGTATAAACAAATTATCTCAGCAATAATAAGGCTGTCGGAATCACGATACCGACAGCCTTATTTATATTTAGTGTCTGATCTTTAATGCTTTTTCAACTTCATTTACTACTTGATCTGCACTTAAACCCGATGCATCAATAATATGAGCTTCAGTATCGATGGTTTGATCTCCAAAACGATTTTTAGCCATGCCGCTGATAACAACTACATCCGCGTCTTGAAATCTAGAATCTAAATCCAAAACTTGATACCCTTGAGATTCGAGAGCTTGTCTTATATTAGTTAAGCTTTCATCCACAGCTATATTTCGAATAACTAAATCACCTCCGGGAAATAAAAAATGCTATTAACTTTACTTTCCCCAAAAAAGTGAGAAATATTTAAAGAAGTTAAAATAAGAAGTTAAAATCCAGCGGGAAGCACAATCATTGTCAAATGGTTTATAATTTGTTATTGACAATAATGTATCTTCAACAGTATACTAACAATAGAGGTGATGACATGAGCGAAGTCTCTGATTTAATCGCAAGTCTAACCCAGGAATTGAGGCGTGGAACTATTATCGTTGGAGTTTTGAGCCAATTATCAGAGCCGCAATACGGATATTCATTAGTTTCAATATTGGAAGAAAAAGGACTTCAGGTTGAATCTAATACTCTCTATCCTTTGCTGAGGAGATTAGAAAAGCAGAAGCTACTTAAAAGCGTGTGGGATACTAAAGAATCCAGACCGCGTAAATATTATGTATTAACTGAAATGGGTACTGAAATCTTTGCCAGGCTTTGTATTGAGTGGAGAAATATGGCGGACAGTCTCGATAAACTGCTGGATGAATATGAAAATAACCGGTCTTAGTCTTTATCTGTATTTGAACACTTAAGATCTTTCGCTGCTTGTCTATCAAGTTTATAGACAAATGCCAACACCACAGCTGCAGCTTCATAAAGCTCAGGTGGTATTTCTGAGCCTATATCTAAATTTATAAGTTGCTCTACCAAAGCAGGATCCTGATAAAGAGGAATATTATACTTTTTTGCTAAAGCGATAATATCATCAGCTATCAGGCGTACACCCTTTGCAGTTATTTCAGGACTGCTGTTAACACTAGGATCGTAGCGTAAAGCTGCTGCTTTATTATACTCGTGTTTTTTGTTCATAATAATCTTCCCCTCAAATCCGTAAATCAACTGAGCCTTTGGCCTGCTCAAACACAATATCCAATAATCGCCGTTTAGGCCTAAGCTCTTTAACGTCTCGGGAATTTACAGTGATGGACTTAAAAAAAGCTTTACCTGCTTTACTTAATTCATTAATTTGATCAATATTAGCCTTAATCATTTCAGCAGCCCAAGGCTCAGCTGCTGTAATGGTTAATAAAAATTCATCATGTTTAAACTTTATATCAGCTATTATTAATCCTAAATTGGCGGTGGGAATCTCTACAACTAAGTCAAAGCCTGACTTTTTTTGTGAAGACCTCTGTTTTGATTCATCGCCTTCAAATCCGTCTTTAAAGAACAGCATATTTACATGAAAAAGATTACCATCATGATAAATTGGAATTTGACAATAAAACGGATTAGCCAGTAAATTGCTCTGTTTTAATGCTGAGTTCAAGAGTTTTTCAACGGTCATTTGTTCTGCCAAATCAATAATTAAGTTCATGAAAGGCATAATTTTTTCATTTTCAATTTCATCTGTAGCTCGCTCAAAACTGAACGCCTTATTAAACAGAAAGAATAATGAAAATAAATTTAATGCCGGCTCGGGCTGTAAAAAAGCCGCAGATTGCGGATGAACAACATTTTGCGAGGGAACCAAGAGAACCACAGGCCGCTGGGAAGTCCATCGAGACAGTTCATTAGGAATCTCCAAATCATATCTGCTATCCGGCAGTAATTCTAGTAATTCATCCCGATAATTAATTAGTTCCACTAATTTGTATGCCAATTTTGGTTCCTGCCAATACTGAAACCATAAACGCAAATTAGAATGAGTCAGCGGAATCTCCGTCCTCAGCAGTAACTTAAATTGATTAACTGCATTTGTAATCAAAGATGAAGCACGCTGTTTATTTTCAAATCTAACTCGATGAACAGTAGCACAATCTTCAATTTTAAGTTTGAACCCGAAATAATTTAAATAGTGGTTTAACCAAGTAATAATTTCAAATGTCTCAGGAATGGAAAATTGACTAAAAATATCGCCTAGAGATTGACCTTGCGACTGTATACCAGTTGATGAAGTTTGAATAATGCTAAATATCTGCTTTGCATCACAGGGTCTCACTTGCTCATTTAAAGTAACTAAAGCAGCGTTCTTTGGCGGTACTTTTGTCTGAACTAAAAATGTCCTGCCCCGCCAGTTTACTATCGTCCAAGAGGTATTGGGATTGAGAATCTCCATTATTCATCCTCCTCGACAAAAATTATATATCTCAACCGGAAGTGATTTTATGAAATACAAAATCGGTGTAATATCAGATACCCATGGCCTTTTACGTCCCCATGTCTTGACTCATTTCCAAGGTATGGACTTAATTATTCATGCAGGAGATATCGGTTCACCTGAAATACTGACTAAACTGAAAACCATCACAAACACGACAGCTGTTTTAGGTAACATGGATGTCCCATATTACTATCCAGGAATAACAACAACAAAAAGCCTAGAAATATTAGAGAAGAAAATTTATGTTATTCATAATATTGATATGCTAAACATTGACCCGACTGAACTTGGAATAGATTTAATCATTTTCGGGCATTCTCATCGTCCAACTCTGCAAAAGAAAAGTAATGTGTTATATTTTAACCCTGGCAGCGCTGGTCCACAAAGATTTAAACTGCCGATAACACTAGGAATGATTAATATTACTGAGAATAAAATTACAGGAAAGCACATCCGAATAAAACCGCAGTCTTGAAAAAATACCCTCAAATTAATCTTATAAAAGACGTATTTGAGGGTACAAGCTTGTGTTATTAAGTTATTCGCTTCGATCCTGCATTCTATCCTCCGATGGTATTTGGCTCATATCTAATCCTTTCATCGCCATTCCCAGATCTTTAGATAACTCTGCAATCAGCTTATAATCTCGATAATTTTTGACTGCTTCCACAATAGCTTTAGCATATTTTTCCGGATTTTCAGACTTAAAAATTCCTGATCCGACAAATACTCCGTCAGCACCTAATTCCATCATTAATGCCGCATCGCTGGGAGTAGCAATTCCACCTGCTGCAAAATTTAAAACCGGCAGGCGTCCCTGTTCGCGAATGTTTAAAAGCACTTCAAAAGGTGCTCCTATTTCTTTAGCAAAAAGCATGACCTCATCTCTTGACATAGACAAAAGTTTACGAATCTCGCTTTGGACCTGACGCATATGTCGTACTGCTTCTACTATATTGCCTGTGCCCGGTTCACCTTTAGTCCGCAGCATAGATGCACCTTCACCCAACCTTCTGGCAGCTTCACCTAAGTTACGACAACCACATACAAAAGGAACTGTAAACTCAGACTTATTTATATGATACCGCTCATCCGCCGGGGTTAAAACTTCGCTTTCATCAATATAATCAACATCCATAGCTTCCAGCACCCGGGCTTCAACAATATGTCCTATGCGGCATTTCGCCATAACAGGTATGGAAACTGCTTTTAATACTTTCTCTGTAATCCTTGGGTCAGCCATTCGCGCAACTCCTCCGGCAGCACGGATATCTGATGGAACACGTTCTAATGCCATAACAGCAGCTGCTCCTGCTTGTTCAGCAATTTTTGCTTGTTCAGCGTTAACAACATCCATAATAACGCTGTTTTTTTGTATATCTTTATTACCTAATCTACCATGAACTGTTTTCATCATCACACATTCCCCCTAACATCTCAAATTGCTTCAGCATTGAGACTGATATAATCATACCTCTAAAACCAAATGTGGTCAACACTAACTGTAGATTATCTTACATTAATGGAGCAAATAAATTTAGCAGTGCACGGCCAACCCTTCTTGGTAAAATCAGCTTTTCTTGCTGTATTTCTTGACTTACTTTAATTATATCAATAAAGTCCTGTTTAATCTGCATAACACTGCTGGTCTTATACAACCAAACTCCACATTCAAAATGCAGATATAAGCTTCGGTAATCCAAATTAATTGTTCCGGTTACCGCATATTCATCATCTACTACAAAAGATTTTGCATGAATAAAACCAGGCGTATATTCATAAATCCTAACACCTGCTTCTAAAAGCACGTCATAATTCGATCTCGTGACTGCATGCACATACCATTTATCGGGAATATGCGGTGTTATAATCCGTACATCAACTCCTTGTTTAGCTGCTAAGCACAGTGCCGAAACCATCTCTATGTCTATAATCAAGTAAGGTGTACAAATATAAATATATTCTTTTGCCCTGCTGACTAAATTTAAATATACAGTCTCCCCAACCGACTCATCGTCAAGGGGATTATCACTGAATGGCTGAACATAACCGTCAGTAGGAAACTTTTCTTTAAGATAGTATTTAGGTTTATACTGTTCGTAATCTTCAATAACGCCTCGTAAGTAATCCCACATTGCTAAGAACATAACCGTTAAACTGTAAACTGCATCTCCTTTTATCATAATTGCAGTATCTTTCCAATGCCCAAATCTCTCAATGGCATTTATATATTCGTCAGCAAGATTAATACCTCCTGTAAAACCGGTATGTCCGTCAATTACCACAATTTTTCGGTGATCACGATTGTTAAATCTCAGTGTCAATATAGGCCTAAACGGATTAAAAATACAGCACTTAATGCCCATTTCCTCAAGCTGTTTATCATATTGATATGGCAGTTTCATAATAGAACCTAAATCATCATAAATGATTCTAACATCTACTCCTGCTTGTGCTTTTCTCTTTAAAATATCTAGAATGGTGTTCCACATGATCCCTTCTTCAATAATAAAGTACTCCATAAAGATAAAATGCTCGGCTTTCTCCAATTCTTCTATTAACCGTTCAAATTTTACTTCACCAGAAGGCAAATATTCAGTATAAGTATTAGTAAAAGGAGGACTATATGCATATTCCTGAATATAATGTGACTGACAAGCAGCTCCAGTGCTTTCTTGTTTAATTTCATTTACAATTGCGCTATCACTGGCTAAAGCATCAGCCATTTTAGCTGTAATGCTGTTCATCTTTTCACGTGTTCTAGCCCCTAAACGGCTGCCTCCGAACATCAAGTAGAAAAGACCTCCAAAAATGGGAAACAACATGATCGGGATAATCCATGCAATTTTATACCCGGGTTTACTCCTCCCATTAGCTATTAATATTACAACAATCATACTGATAAGTGTACTAATACCGTAAAATATTACAAAATACTGCTGGAATCTATAAATCATCATAATTAAAACAGCAACCTGAATAGCAATAGCTGCTCCAAATAAAAAGGCTCGATGAAATAATACTTTAAATATATTGGTCACGGCCAACTCCTCCCGTATTTAAATAAATCAAATACATTATATCAGAACAACCGATATAATTCATTAGCAGGAGGAATTACCGAACCTACAATTCGCCCAGCCTTTGAAAAAATTCTCTGATTAATGGTGCAGCAGCCTGCCCACCCAGTCCCCCACCTTCAACCAGTACAGAAAAAGCTAGATCCCTACCGTTAAAATCTTTCACATACCCGCCAAACCAAGCATGGGATTCCTCGGTCCCTGTTTCAGCGGTACCTGTTTTTCCGCAAATCTTTAAGCCCTCAACCGCAGCTGACCTGCCAGTTCCGGCAAGCACTACTTGTTCCAACAGCTGCTCCATTTCTAAAGCCGTTTCAGACTGAATTACCTGAACGCTGTTGTCACCTAACTCGTCTTTAATTAGATGAAATTCAGGTAAGACACCTTCATTAGCAAATACGGTAAAAATCGATGCTACATGAAATGGGGACAATAACACTTGATCCTGTCCAATCGCCGTCCACGCTAAGCCCACTTTACTCCGGCCGGGACTGCCTATTTGCCCGGGAACAGCTTCCAGAAAGAGTTTTGGCGCAGTATCCAGCCGCCAACGGACAAAATACTCGCTAAGTATATCAGCTCCTACTTCAAGTCCAACTCGCGCCATAGTCGTATTAATTGATTTAATAATCCCATCAGCGAATTGATGTTCATAAAATACTTCTTGTTGAAAATTCCTAATTATATTACCTTCTACCCTCAATTCTCCTGTATCATGAAAAACACTGTCAGTGGTAAATATGTTTTGATCCAGAGCAGCTGCTGCAGTAACAACTTTGAAAACAGATCCAGGAGGAAATCTCCCCTGCAGCGAGCGGTTAAACAATGGTTTACTCGGATCAGTACTCAGCTCCTGCCAACGCTTGCTCGATATACCCATAATAAACTCATTTGGGTCATAACTAGGTGAAGCAGCCAATACTAATACTTCGCCGCTTTTGGCATCCAAAACAATAAATGAGCCAGTCAAATCTGACAGTACATCATAAGCTAACTGCTGCATCTGTAAATCAATTGTCAAATAAATATCTTCTCCATTAGTCACAGGCCGTTCTAAGAACATCATTTCCGATGCTTCTTCGGTATCGACAAAAAGACGATAACCGGGGACTCCCCGTAATTTTTCTTCCATGCCAAATTCCAAACCACTGCGGCCAGCACTTTCACCCACTATGTATTCCCTATCGGGAAACTGTTCAATAATTTGTGAACTTACTTCGCTCATATAACCTGTAATGTGAGCAAATGCTTGAGAAGCAGGGTAAAACCGAACATGCTGACGTTGAAAGAAAATGCCCGGTATAGGCCGTAAAATCGGATCCAGCATCTGATATTCGGCTTCCGTTACTGAAGTTAAAGGAACAAACCAGTGTTCTTCAACACCTGGTGCTTGGTACTGTCGCTGCACATAATCAGGACTCAGCCCCAGGTTCTCTTCAAGCACCTGATAGAGTAAATCAGGGTCAGTTATGCGACCGGGTTGAACTCCTACAGTTACTACGCTGCCTTTTCCCGCCAATAGACTTCCACTGCGATCATAAATACTGCCTCGGATCGGTTCAATGCGAGTACGCTTATATTTGGCATTAATACCGTGAGCCGGTACTGGCAGCACGTCATTCCACTTAACTTTCCAGGCAAAAAGACCATCCCAGGCAAGCTGCAATTTAAATTGAACAAATAAAGGCTCAAAAAACTTGCTCTCATATCTTAAATCAACAACATATTCTGCATCCCTAAGAGTCTCTTCAACCGCATTTATCCCAATTAACTCTACTGAATTTAAGCCATATTCCTCAGCAAATTGTTTAAAAGCAGTCTCTAGTTCTAATGCAGACGGCGAAGGATAATCAGTATGATGAAAAGCTTCCAATTCTTGATAATCCTCACTAATAATATTATTAACATACTCTTTCACAACTTCTAGAGGATAATCATAAAAATACTGCATAAAAACAAAGGCAGCACCGGCCAATATTAATACAACAACAGCAATACCGGCAATAATACGCATTAGTACACGCTCCTTAAATAAAAATTTTAATTATTTCTTCTGCATTTTATTGGCAACACCTGCTGCATCTAAATTACCAATGAGATTTCCATTTTTTGCAGCTGCCAATTGTTCTAATCTTGCCACGCGAGATTCAAGTTCAAGTATGCTGCTGCCAATCTGACTGTAACTGTCTGTAAGCCTATTGGTAATAGCCGCAGTCAACTTAAGGTTAAGCATATTTTGCTCAGTAATCCTCTGCAACATACGCACTGCTGTATACTGAGCCCCGACCAAATCAGCAGTAATCAAATCGCGCAGTCGCTGATTTTTACCGATCACCTTATTTACAGCTCTGGCAAGAAATCCTTGGGCAGTAAGCTCCTTTATACGAGATTCCGAAGCAGTTAAAGTAACAACATTTTCCAATGCCAATTGCACAATTGCTTTACTGTTATATTTATATCTTTCGATAACTGCATCTACAATCTTATCGATGACTGCTTTTTCATCAGGAGCAATTGTTAAACCATCCTCAATATTTAAGATACTCGAGTTCATTATTTCAGATTCTCCTTTACAGTTTGTAGATAACTCAAAGATTTTACCTGCACCATGGCAAACGAACGAACCATGTCGGCAATTCTCAGCCCATCTTGATAACCTAAATCTATTCTTTTTCTAATCCCAGCAGGCGAAAAATCCAAAGTACCGTTAATAAATGAACCTAAAGACTGGGAAGGAACGATCTCAAAAATTTTTGCACCTGCAAAATCATCTTGATTTATTAACACACTCGGACTTAAATGAACAACAATGATAATATCACAACCGAGCCGGTATATAGGTAGTATCGGGACATTATCGACAATACCCCCATCGACATAGAATTTGCCATCGATCTGAACCGGGTTATAAATCAATGGTATGGCCGATGATGCCAAAAGAATCGATTTTATTCTATCGGGTGAAAAAGTATTTAATTGAAAGTACTTGACTTTAGGTAGAGGAAACTCCATACAAACAGCAGTTAATAATCCAGTTGAATGCCGGGAAATTAAATTTAAATCAATGTGTCTGTCAATGATTCCCAGCAATCCACTGCGTGAAAATACTCCATGTACTGCTGTGGAAAAAGCCCATTTAATAAGTAACGCTCTTGCCGATTGACTTAAGGGAATAGAACGCAAGTATTGAGTCACAATGGTATGCGGATTAAAAGAAAAGATTTGATCCGGAGTAACAGAAAGCCAAATTTGTTCAGCAAGCTCTAGGTCATTTTGTACAAATAAAGCTAAGTTAAGAGCTCCAATCGAAGTACCAGAAATAGCCGAAAATTGTCTAACATCAAACCCTAAACTTGCTAAAGCTTTAAGTACACCTATCTGGTATGCACCCTTACCGCCGCCTCCGGCAAGAACTAAACCATACCGCAAATTTGTCAGTTTTATCCCTCCTGTTTTTGCATTTTTCTGTTTATTTCTTTTATTGTATTTATTCGGCGAATTGGGCTGAGTTTCCTGCTTTAAATTATATCATAACAAAAGATGGGATATTTCGCTGCTTGAAACATCCCATCTGCTGTAGTACAATCACCGCATAAATTTGCTATTAAAAGCGGACTTAAAAACGATAGTGTATTCCCGCACCAACATTATTGCCGATAGATAAAGCAGAATCTCCAGCTTTTTGTCCGCTAATACCTAACTCAACAGATAGTAAAAACGGAGTCGAACCTAGGGGAAACTCTATTCCAACAGAACCATGACCTCCATATGTCATATATGATTGGTCCCCGCCTCCATCACTATAACTGCAGTTAACTCCAACGCTAAAATAGCGCTCTACTGCTCCAGATTTATTAAGGAAATACAGCCCACGCAATCCTGCTTCAACATATAGCGATCCTCCCCAAGAATAGATTTGACCGATAAATTGTGGTCTTATAACACCCTCGGAAGACTTCACACTAATTCCATTAACATTATTCGTATGGAAGTATCCTAAATCTACTGCTGATACGTTTACTGCCATACATAGTACTAGTACTGCAACTAAAAGCCCAATTTTTTTCATTAAAATCACCTACCTCCATTTATTATTTTTGATTAATGGATTAAAATATAATTACCCATTGGCTGTATTAATTCGTCATAAAAACATAAACTCATGCTAACCCATTATTTTCTAAACAAGAGTCTGTTAAATTCATGCGTTCATTATAGAGGAGTCTATTTGTTTAGCAACGAATGTGATATCATTAGTAATTGTAAGTTCTAAATTAGTTAAAGAGGGATCTATATGGAAAATCACGATGTGGCAAAATTCCAAATTTCTTGGAAAGGCATTGTTGTTTTATTGGTACTAACCGCCACAGCACTATATTTTATTTTTACTAGATTAGTTAATCCATCAGAGATGATTGAAATCTTAAGTGATTATCCACTGCTTTTTTTATTTTTAGCAGTGCTTTCCATGTGCTTGGCTTGGATGGTAGATGCGTTACGTGTTTTTATTGCATCCCGGTCTATCGGGTTTGTTATTTCCTATCCGGTGCTGGTTGCTACATTAGCAGCATCTCATTTTTTAACTTTAGTAACCCCATTTACAGCCGGAGGGTTTCCTTTTGTTATTTATATTCTGTATAAACACGGAATGAGTGTAGGACAAGCAGCAGGAATTGTGGCTAGCTCCGGATTAGCTGCACAGCTTGGCCTAATCGCACTTGTATCTTTAGTTCTAAATTTAATGAAAGAGATTCCTCCACAGATTGCCTCTGTGTTTTTATATTTGAAAATTATAATTTGGCTATATGGCATAGGCGTGTTATTCTTAGTAATAATTACCTCTCACGGGCAGAAATTTAGAAGTTGGTTCGAAAGGTTTTCTAAATACCCAAATATTGCAATGTGGTTTGGCACATTCGTTTCTACATTTAAACGAACTTTTACAAATTACGGTTTTTATTTTCTGTTCACACTTATCTGTGGTTCTTGTTATTTTGGATTAAATCACCTAGCCGGGTTTTTCATATTAACCGGGTTTCAACCAGTTCCAAAACTAACATTTGCTAATTTCAGTATGGCAACATTATTGGGCATTTCTCCCTCTTTTACACCGGTGCCGAGCGGAGCAGGGATTTCTGAAGCCTTTTCCGTATATATGCTTGCCAATGCTCTGCCTGACGATATGCTGGGCACATTTATTATTCTGTGGAGAACAGTCTTGTTTTATTTTCCTATAGTTTTCGGTGGATGCTGCTTTGCTTATTTATTTTTGATTTGGTCAAAATCCCCTAAGCGGAGAAGAAAATAAACAGTTCTACAGGAGAGTGGTTCTATGCAGGTTTATCTGGAAAGTGCTTTAATTATTACCTTAGTGATTTTATTGATGCTGCTGATATCAAATCTGGCTTTCGCTCTGGAAATTGGAGAAGAAAGAAAAGATATGCAGGCTTTCTATGAAACTTGGCACCCGGGCTGGAATTTAGGCAATACTTTTGATGCAACCGGCAGCGAGACTTCTTGGGGCAATCCTTTGACAACCAAAGAACTTATCGATTATATTGCCTCAGCCGATTTTCACAGTATTCGCATTCCAGTTACCTGGGGGCATCGCATGGGTCCAGCACCTGAATATACCATCCAGGAAAGTTTTCTTAATCGAATTGAACAGGTAGTTCAATGGTCGCTGGACGCAGGGTTATCAGTAATGCTCAATGTACACCATGATACTGGTGATACCGGCTGGATTAAAAATATGGCTGATGATCCAACAGTTTTACCGAAATTTAAGGCACTCTGGGAGCAAATTAGCGAGCATTTTAAAGATTATCCCCACAGCTTAATATTTGAAGGTTTAAATGAACCCCGCTTTTCCCAGGACTGGAATGAAGATAAACCCCAATATTTTGAAATGCTTGAACAGCTGAATACCACTTTTTACCAAGTTGTACGCAGCTCCGGCGGGAATAATTCTACTCGTCCGCTGGTATTGTCGACTCTTACCGGTTCGTCTACCCAAGCACGCTTAAATAAACTGGCCGATACTATTGCGAAACTGAATGACCATAACATAATTGCCACGGTGCATTACTACGGTTATTGGCCCTTTAGTGTTAATATTGGCGGTGCCACTCGTTTCGATAATCAAAGTAAAAATGATATAACTGCCGCAGTTAACAGAATTTATAATACATTTGTTTCCAAAGGTATTCCAGTAATTATCGGCGAATACGGACTATTAGGGTTCGACAAATCTTACAACACAATTCAACGAGGAGAAGTCTTAAAGTACTTTGAATTTCTTTCATATTATGCCAAAGAAAAGACCGTGCCTTTAATGCTTTGGGACAACGGACAGCATCTTAACCGCAGCAAATTAGAATGGCGCGATCCTGCTTTGTACAAAACAGCGATATCCAGCCAACGCTCTGCAAATACCAATTCCGACACTGTTTATTTTAAAGCCGGAGCACCGATTAACGATGCGGCAATAAGAATCAATCTAAACAAAAATACATTAACCGCAATTAGTTATAATAACAACCCACTGAAAGAACCCGAGGAATACCAGTTAAATGGCAGTATTCTTACACTTAAGCAAGAATTCTTAGAAAAAGTAATAACCAAAGAATATGGTGTAAACGCCATGTTAGAACTAGAATTTTCTGCAGGACCTAATTGGGAAATTAAAATTGTATACTATGATACACCGGTTCTGAAAGTAAAACAGGCAATGATGAACAACTACTATATTCCGATTAACTTTAATGGCGATAATTTAGCAACTATGGAAGCAATCTACATTAGCGGCGGTAATGCGGGACCGCAAAATTGGACATCATTTAAAGAATTTAATTTCTGCTTCCAGCCGCGTTACGATATGGGAATCATTCAATTAACTCCAGCATTTTTTAATGAAGTTAAAGACCAAGAAGTACTGCTGAGATTTCATTTTTGGAGTGGTGAAATTGTAGAATATATAATTTGTAAATCCGGTATGAACATTACAGGTTTGCCTAAAAAATAAGAAAATTGGAGGAGAAAATATGAAAAAGAACAGACTTTTTCTGATGATATGTGTTTTAGTACTGCTGTTAACTTCAAATTTATCTGCCAAAACTACTGCAGAAAACAGCGGTGGCAGCATTAGAGTAGCGGGTAATTCTATTGCTTCGGCGGCTCCGGATGTTGCCTATATTGCACTGGGAGTTGAAACTAGAGATCGCTCTGCAGAAACTGCATCTTCGCAAAACAGCCAGATTATGTCTGATATAATGAAAACCTTGAAAAAATTTGGTCTGAAGGATAACGAAATAACTACAAGCGGTTATTATATCTACAGCTATCAAGAATCAGACCGAACTCAAGAACCCATCGAGTATTACTATGTATATAATGTACGCAACCAGGTAAATGTAAAAGTAACCGATCTTGAAAATGTAGGTACAATAATCGATTTAGCGATCAAAGCAGGAGCCAATCAAGTACAGGGCATTACTTTCGACATTAAGAATAAAGAAGATCTACAGCTTAACGCCTTAAAAAACGCCACCCGGCAGGCACGAGAAAAGGCCGATGCAATTGCTGAAGCTGCAGGAGTAACTATTAAAAACATTGTTTCCATTTCCGAGCAGACCGAAAGTTACGTACCCTATACAGAAGAAGTAATGTTTAAAGCTGCTGGCAATAGACTGGCCGATACTCCAATAAATCCAGGCGATGTAGAAGTAAAAGCCAGGGTAGTAATTGAATATAGTTTCTAACCACTGACTGGCATTTAAAAAGGCCGATGGCATCACAATTTAGTGTATGCAACCGGCCTTTTTTGTTTGCTAAAATTCAGCAGAACGGACAGTCCTTGGAAAGGATATTACATCGCGAATATTGGATAATCCAGTTATATACATTATGGCACGTTCAAAGCCTAATCCATAACCGGCATGTTTATTGGTACCATATTTTCTTGTCTCTAAATACCACCAATATTCTTCTTGATCAAGCCCAAGCTCTTCCATGCGTTTTACTAAATAATCATAACGCTCTTCCCTTTGGCTTCCTCCAATGATCTCGCCGACTCCCGGCACAAGTAAATCCATAGCTGCCACTGTCTTTTGATCATCATTCAATCTCATGTAAAATGCTTTAATTTCTTTAGGATAATTAATTACAAATACTGGTTGATGGAAAACTTTTTCGGAAATATAACGTTCATGCTCTGTCTGCAGATCACAGCCCCATTCAACAGGATATTTGAAATCATGCTTGGATTTTTTCAAAATATCGATTGCTTCAGTATAAGTGATTCTTCTAAAATCAGAATTAACCACATTATCCAGTCGGGCCATTAATTCCCGATCAATAAATTTATTGAAAAACTCCATTTCCTCTGGTGCATTCTCTATACAGTAATTAATCAAATACTTAAGCATCGCTTCTGCTACATCCATATTATCATTGAGATCAGCAAAAGCCATTTCAGGCTCTAACATCCAAAATTCAGCTGCATGTCTTGGAGTGTTGGAATTTTCAGCACGAAATGTAGGCCCAAATGTATAAACATTGCGGAAAGCAAGAGCGTAGGTTTCAGCTGCCAGCTGACCACTTACTGTTAATTTTGCGTCCTTCCCAAAAAAGTCTTCGGAAAAATCCACGCTGCCGTCAGGATTCCGTTTAAGGTTATCTAAATCCAAAGTTGAAACCCGAAACATCTCTCCCGCACCTTCACAATCGCTTGAGGTAATAATGGGAGTATGCACGTGAACAAACCCTCGTTCTTGAAAAAACTTATGAACAGCATAAGCAGCTAAAGAACGAATGCGAAAAACAGCCGAAAAAGTATTAGTGCGCGGCCTGAGATGTGCAATTGTTCTCAGATATTCAAAGGTATGGCGTTTTTTCTGTAACGGATAGTCAGCAGCTGCTGGCCCTTCTATCACAATTTGTTTCGCCTTCAACTCAAATGGCTGCTTAGCACCGGGGCTTTCCACCAGCTCACCTTGGACTGTAATTGCCGAACTGATATTTAACTTAACTACCTCTGTAAAATTATCCAAAGAGTCATCAATAACAATCTGTAGATTTTTAAAAAATGTTCCGTCATTCAACTCAATAAAACCAAATTTTTTAGAATCTCTAATTGTTCTAATCCAACCTGATAGTTCAACTTCCTTATTCATGTATAAATCAGGATTACGAAATATTTGTTTAACAAAAACAGTTTCCATGTTTATTCCTCCCACTAAATCTATAATAAAAAAATATTATGCTTGCTGCAGGCCTCTATAATTTGACGTGACCAAACCGAAGCTTGTACCTCACCAATGTGTATTTTTTCTAAAAAGTACATACATAAACGGGACTGGCCGATTCCTCCTCCGATTGTTTGGGGTAAATTGCCTGCTAATAACTGCTTGTGAAAATCTTGCTCTGCTCTTTCTTCACATCCCGCCTTTTTAAGCTGTTCCATCAGCGTAGGCGGATCAACACGAATACCCATAGAAGAAAGCTCAAATGCCATATTTAACAGCGGATGCCAAACAAGAATGTCTCCATTCAAACTCCAATCATCATAATCCGGTGCCCGTCCGTCATGTTTGATACCGGATTTTAGTTTCCCACCAATCTCCATTAAAAAAACTGCCCTTTTATCTTTAGTAATAGCATCTTCTCTAGCTTCGGGAGGAAGGTTCGGATATAAATCCTCAAGCTCCTGAGTAGTAATGACAAAAATCTCTTCAGGCAGCTGCCAAGTAAGACCCGGATAATCGCGATGAATTGTCTTTTCAGTGAGTTTTAAACAGCGGTAAATTTTAGCAACAATGGACAGCAGAAAATCAGAATTCCTTTCATCTGCCTGCATGATTATTTCCCAATCCCATTGGTCAACATATAAGGAATGAAGATTATCCAACTCTTCGTCACGCCGGATAGCATTCATATCTGTATAAAGCCCTTCGCCCGCGCAAAAGCAGTACTTTTTTAAAGCCATTCGCTTCCATTTAGCCAATGACTGTACAATTTCACAGCGGGAATTTCCCAATGCAGGGACATTAAAATCTATCGGCCGTTCCACACCGGTTAGATTATCATTTAAACCTGATTCCGGCTGCACAAACAGAGGAGCGGAGACTCTCAGTAAATTTAATTCTTGTGCCAAAGCTGATTCAAAAAAATCCTTTAGCTTCTTAATTGCAATTTGAGTTTCTCTTAAAGATAGTTTGCTGGTATAATCTTGAGTTATTATCAATAATAGTTCCTCCCATTAACTTTCCCTTGACTTTCAGCCATTAAACTCATTACATTCCACCTCTATGCTGTAAAATCCTGCTATTAGTAATAAATCAGTAAAAAAAACTGTAAATAAAGGATACCCTTAAGGATATCCTTTTTAGACACTAATTATCTAACTATATGGTCTCCAGCAGTAGTTATTTATCTATTCCGGCACTGCCCATAGTCTGTACAACTTTGCTTTGGTTAATTATAAATATTATAATCGGAATGAGCATCATCAATACTGTTACAGCTGCTCCTGTACCGGCTCTCGCTATTCCCCCGGAAACAATCTGATTAAGAGCATACGGTAGTGGTTTTAACTCCTCCGTATAGATAAATCTAGCTCCAGTTTCTCCCCACATGCTTTGAAATGAGAGAATGATTAAGGTTAACCATGCCGGTTTAACGTTAGGCATTACAATACTCCAAAAAATTTTGAATTCACCGGCTCCGTCAATTCTAGCCGCTTCCAGCAGTGGATTAGGAATTTGTTCCATAAACTGTTTCATTAAATATAATCCTAACGGCATAGCCCATGCAGGGGCAACAATTGCTAAGTAGGTGTCTACCCATCCGATATGTGACATTATTAAATAGTTAGGAATTGCTGTCACATGCCAAGCAAACATTAATGAAAAGACTATTATATTAAAGTACACACCCCGCCCGGGGAATTTATGCTTTGCCAAAGCATATGCTGCCAGAGAAGCCATTAAAACATGCCCGCAAGTTCCAAAAGCCGTAATAACTAATGTATTGAACAAATAACGGGTAATCGGCACCCACGAATCTTCCATCAAGAGAAACAGATCATAAAAGTTTGCCATAGTCGGATTGCGTACAAAGAACCGAGGAGGCCAAATAAATAATTCATTCATGGGTTTAAATGCCTGACTGATAGTATAGACCATAGGTAAAGCCATGAAGGTGCCGCCTATAACCAGCAGAATAAATACAATTGTATCACCCCCGGCTGAACGAGTAACTTTCTTTTCGCGTATGCTTAATTTCATCCGGCGTCCTCCTTTTTGTTAACTATCCAAATTTCTCAATAAACCCTGTACTATCTGCTGAGTTATAACCATTGCAAGAAACAAAATTACAGCAATAGCTGATGCATATCCCATTTCAAACCTGATATTTCCATAATCCAATAAATGAGCAACAACTGTATGAGCAGCATAGTCTGTGCTGGGAAATCCAACCAGCGGAATAATCTGACTGGCTGCTGCAAAAGAGCCGGTGATGGACATAATTGCACCAAACATCAACTGCGGCTTTAAAGCTGGTAGTGTTAAATACATAAACTCTTGAAATCGATTTCTTACACCATCAACTGCACCAGCTTCATATAAAGTAGGGTCAATCCCCTGCAGTCCAGCAATAAATACTAAAAAGCTGGTTCCTAAACTCATCCATAAAGTAACTAAAATCGCAATCGGCATCATCCAGTCCGGATCCGTTAGAAACTGGATCGGTTTATCAATTAAACCCCAGTAACTAAGAAACCCATTGATAACACCGTATGAATCGCCGCTGAACAAATAGGTCCAAATCATATATACATTTCCAGAAATACTTGGTGCATAAAATAAGAGCGTAAGAAAAGCTCTTAATCGCGGCTGCAAATCATTAATCATCCAAGCAAACACCAGGCAGAGAAAATAACTTACCGGGCCGGTAATTACAGCAAACACAAAAGTATTCTTAATGGCAATTAAAAATACATCGTCGGCGAAAAACAGACGCAGATAATTCTGCAATCCAATCCACTGGGGAGCTTCTAACATATTATAATGGGTAAAACTTAAACCCATCGCCAACAATACCGGCAGCAACGTAAACCCAAAAAAGAAAATTCCAAAAGGAGCAATAAACAAATATGAAATCTTATTGGACTTGACATCATGTACAATACTGCTCAATCGTCTTTTTATCCATCTTGTCAGCCTCGGCGCCTTAGTAGGAGCTGTAACTGCACTCATCTTTCTCCCCCTTCCATATCAGGAAACTCCAGATAATAACGGCGGTTTTCCGGTAATTGTTCAATTTCCGTTTCTAAATCAAATTCCGTGCGCTTAATGGCAATTTCCTCATTAATCAAGCGATTATAATCAAGCAGCACCTCACGTGCGGATTCATGGTCATAGACAACCTTACGAAATGCATTGTCAATATGTCTGCCAACCATATAGGCACCAGGTACATTCGGCACCCCAACAGCCCAGATTCTTTGCTGATCCAATAGCTTATACTCATCCACAGTCCAAGGTAGACCCCGAGAAGCTTCGACATTAGCAGTAGGATAGCGGGCAGCCCTTCCCATAACACTTTCCAATTCTTGACCAAAACGCATTTGAATCTCACTGCTCGACCACCATTTGATAAACTCCCAAGCTGCCTCATAATCTTTTGCTGTTTTCATAATCATGGTGCCAGAACCCTGAGACGGAACATGATGATTAATGGTACCGTCATCACAAACTGTCCCGGGAACCAAAGTAAAATCCCATTCTCCTCTCAATTCTGGAGCAAATACCGTGAGAGTATTATAAAGCTGATAATCTGCAATAACAATAGGCATTTCCCCCATTCTAAACCGATTAGCCGGATCATACCACATGGGAACATCATATAATTCATACAGTTCTGTCCAGGTAATAAAAGATCTGACTGCTGATTTTACATCGAGATTCGTCGCAATTCCATCCCATTTATAAAGAGGTACTCCCTGCTGATACAAAAACATTAAATACGTCTGCACGCCACCATGATTTACCAGTGAAACTGCAGATGCTGATTCACCTAGTGCACCGCTGGCAGCTTGGGCAACACCTGAATAAGGTAGCCCCACATCCATATGCTCTCGTTTTAATTCAGGGATAATCCGAATTAAATCTTCCCAAGTACGCGGCACTTCCAATCCCAGTTCTTCTAAAATATCCTTGCGGTAAAACATCATGGGAAACGACTGAACTTCCGGGATAGCATAGACTGAATCCCGAAAAGTAAAAGGAACAACTGCACTGGGCATAAAGCGGTCTGCCACCATGGGATAATCTGGAAAGTCAGTCAAATCAACAACTGCACTACGAATAGCAAATTCCACAGGCTGTGCAGCAGGAACTCCCATTGCTATATCCGGCCCCCGCCCTGCTAAAGTAGCTGGAAGCAATATCCCCATATTGATCAATTCTAAGTTTACTTTAATGCCAGTTGTAGAAGTAAAACTATCCTCAATCATTTCTTTTAAAATGTAAGCCTGATCTCGCCCAAGGCCAATCCAGACTTTTAACGCTGTTTTTTCGTCTTCATAGACATCTCCCACCAAAGAGTAATCATGACTGAAAGATGCAGCAAAAGACCTTAGTTCATGCACAAGTCTCTGGTAAAACCGGGGTTTGGCTGGCGGCAGTTGCTGATCCGGGCTGGAAACAATTAAATAATCAATCTGCAGAGGTTGTTCTTTTGTATTTAAGATCCATTCTCCTAAAGCTCCTGAATTATCCCGAAATTCATCTAAACTTCTGGGGATAACATCTGGATCATCCGCCATTTTTGCCAAACTAAATGCTAATTCATTCAGCAGGGCAACATGTGTGCCCTGCTCTCCTGCTATCTCAGCAATTTTTTTAGATAAATCGGCAAACACCTGACTTTGAACACGTAAACTTTCAATTACGTCAGGAATGCGTTCGCCCAATTGATAGTCGCGGATTACATCAGGATTGGTAGAAGTAATCATGACAATTCTGCGAAATATGGTGTTTAATTCATAAAGGCATTCCTCGGTTATCCGCAGAATTTCAGCTAAATCCCCCATAACTATCTCTAACTGAATAATGTTTTTACCCTCATTAAGATAGAATAAATATGGCTCGCCGCATTCTTCCATTCCTAATGTAACCATCTGATAACTGCTGGAAAAAGGAAATTTAACTGCTTCTACTTCTGCAAATGGAAGCTCATCATTGATCTTTAGACGGCGGTTAACAAAAGTGCCGCGGCTGAATTTCTGTTTTGCTTTAAATGATATACTGTACAAACCGGATTCAGGCACAGTAACCTCCCAAGCAATCCAATCTCCTGGTTGGCTCCACCGCTGTCCCCCAATGGCATTTAGTCTAATCAGTGCCGGATCATATTCCTCTAATGTGGGATCACTGCGATCATGAATGGCAAACAATGATGGACTGGAACGATAAATACTGTCCTCAGCTTGTACTTTTTCAAAAACACCTGATGTTATTTTGTACCCAAGCTCCTGATAAGACTTTAAAACCTGCTGGTAAGTAGAATTTTCAGCAGCAGGCCTTAAAGTTAAGCTGTGAATTACCATTGGTTCCCGCCGTGATACTAATGTAATGGTATTTAAACCCTGCTCAAAATAGAAGCTTAACGGAATCCGGTAATTCCCATTAGAATCTTCCAACAACACCGTACGCCACATAGGTTTTTCCACTTGGCGCGGACGAATCTGATTCCCCCTGTTATCCATGTGCGGTTCATCTTCGTCACCCCAAACACGATGGAAATTCAAATAGCCGGCTTCGATATACGGCCGTTTACCATTGATCAATAAATCACGCTGAATATTACCGCGTCTGCCTGCTACTGGATAATAAACAACGGCAATATTATATAAACCGGCTTTTTCTACATTTACTTCCCATGCAATTAGGCCTTCTTCATCTGTTTTTACGGATAAACCTTTCATACCGGCAAAATTTTCCAAGTGCTGTATATTTCCGGAACTTTTAGTATAGGCTTCCGCAGGTATTACAATACAGCTATCAGGAGCAGGCGTGCCTTGATAGATTTTAAGATAATCATGAAAAGTTACTCTATTATTATTGAAATCTGCTTGAGCTTGCACGACAAAATTAATTAATAAGAGCATGGTAACAGCCAATACTGCTGTAAAATATTTCCTTCTCATCAAGGGCCCTCCTTTAGCCTATAATTTAACCAATAATACCTGTGCGTTCAATACTCTCAATAAAATAACGCTGCATTAAGGCAAACAGAATTAATAAAGGCAGTATAAATAAAATCATGCCTGTATTACTAATCAGCGAGCTGTAGTGGGTCCGCAAAAGATCTGTACGGCCTTCCACTGCCTTCACAGCAATATTATCCAATGCATGAGTTAAAAATTTACCCTGTCCACCCATAAACAATGTCGTATAAAAATAATCATTCCACTGCCAGACGAAAGCAAATAAAAACACAATAACTAAACCGGGAACTGCACTGGGAAGCATAATAGTTAAAAAAGTACGCAAAAGCCCAGCACCGTCCACATACGCCGCATCCTCCAAATCTTTAGGCATACCCCTAAAAAACTGGCGCATTATGTAGATAAACAACCCGTTGCGCAGTCCCACACCGGTTATTGAAATTAAAATAAAAGGCCAAACGCTGTTTAACAAATTCAACCCAGGTGGAGGCAGCAATCCGTAAATATCAAAATATCTAAAATTGAGATACATAGGAACCATCAACATCTGCGGAGGTACAATTAGAGTAAAAATCACCATTGCAAAAATAATTTTTCCGCCCTTAAACTTAAATCTTCCTAAGCCGTACCCTACCAAAGTACAGGAAGCGAGCTGCAGAATACTTACAGCTAAAGTTAGGGAAAATGTATTGCGAAAAGCGATAGGATAATTCATAAAACCCCAAGCATCTTTATAATGCTGCAGTGTAAAAGTGCGTGGGAGCCACTTGACAGTCTGATCAAACATATCCGATATAGTCATAAATGAAGAGGAAAGCTTAGTAAGTAACGGCTGTAAAATAATATAAGCTACTCCAATAATAAAGACAGCCCTTAAAACTCCAATAACAAACGATTTTCCTTTCATGTTCCCAACCCTCCTTTAACTTATTCCTGGTAATATACCCATTTGGAGACTACCTGCAGTACTAATCCTAATACAGCAGCAATTACAATGAAATACAATACTGCCATGGCCGTACTGACTCCAAACCCTTGAGAAGTAAAAGCTGTCGAGCGAATCATTGATACTAACTCGTTATCTGCAGAAGTAAATGAATCAATAATTGTATAAACCACAGCAGTTAAAATCAGTGGGCTGAGCATAGGAAAAGTTATTAACCAAAAACTTTCCCATGCTGTTGCTCCTTCAACATCTGCTGCTTCATAAACACTGCTGGGTATGGACTGCAAACCAGCTAAAAAAATGAGAATTTGTATGCCAGAAGCACGCACAATAAGAGGAATCCTTTCCACAGCATCGATAATAAACTGGAGAAACTGCTCCGGTAATCTGGTGGACAATAACAGATTCTGCAGTGCAGTACCGCTGAAGACAAGCCCAGGTTTAGCTGCCCCCAAAGAAAGCTGAGTAATCATATCAGTTTGTTCTAATCGAAAGATAATCCCGGCACCTAAGATAACCGGTAAGAAAAATATTACCCTGGCCAGCAAACGGCCGAAAAACTTTTGATTAAGTATTATTGCTGTAAAAAAGCTGAAAGCCAGGATTAAGGGTACATTAACCGCCAAATTACCGATTTCTGCCGCTAAGTCCATGGGGAAACTAGGATGAACATTAAGAGCATAGCTGTAATTGGACCACCCTACAAAAGTGAGTTCATATCCGATAGGGGTCAGCTGTAACTCATTAAAACTAAAAATTAAAGTCTGCATAAATGAATAAAAGAAAAATAACGCGAATCCGATTAAAAATGGCAGGCAGAATAAATATCCTGCAATAATCTTTCTGCGCTGGAAAGATATTCTAAATAACTTATTTTTCATCCGGATCACCCTCTACCTTGATAAAACTCTCACCCTCAATAATACAGCTGTCTAATATGACTCGATGCTGATTGTAATTTACAATAACTGTAACTCCGCTTTCATATGTAGTTGAAAACACTTCGGGTGCTAAGCGTCGATGATCAACAATTCGCTGACCTTTGATTTTTTCAAGCAGTTCTTCCGTTTCTAAATAGAAATCTACTGCATCATCCAGCCAATCTCCATAATGAACTGCATATAAATAATCAAAATCCGTACGTTTTAGCAAAGAAGACGGAGTGAAAGTGCCGATATAATACTGCCCAGCTCCTGTTTCCAAAGTTTTTAATAATGCTTGGCGCATATTTTCCGCTAAATTAATTGCCTCACCGGTATAATGCCAATAGCCGCTTAAAACAATGGGCAAAAAAGGAATACCCTGATCAATGATATGCAGTGAACTAGCAGTTAACGGCACATTTACTGCTGTACTTACATAAGGCAGAACGTAACTGTTGGCACCGTCTGTCATCAGTTTAAGTTCATACTCTTCGGCAAGGGTCTTTACTCCATTTTCAAGCAGATAACGTGCCTGCTGCCGATTTATTAAGTCGTGTTCACTAAGTCGGTAATCTGAATTAAGCAGCACTCCAAAATCCCGTAGGCAGATATTGTTAACCTGATATTTTAAATAGTCCTGAGCAAATTTGTCTATTAAATCCGAAAGCTTGCGTGGAGAAAGAATATACGGGCTTCTGCCCTGCTGCCTTTGAGAAGTAGCAATACTATAAGGATAAATTTGGGCAGCTTGGCGAGAAATAAATCGAGATGCATCAGTACGAATGATAAAACTGTCAAACAGTCTATTTTTGTATACTAAGAGCAAACTAACATCAGGGTAAAATGCTGCATTATTAGCTTCTAAATGCCGCATCAACTGCTTCCAATCGTGATTAGTACCTAGTATAGGCTCTAAACTAACTTTATCCGGATAGAAATGCTCAATTCCACCTTTAAGCCAGCCAGAATATCTAATCTGTAACCCTGATATTTCTTTTGCCATTAATTGATGGACAACAGCTGCCGCCTGTTCAAAAGTGGTTAATGGATAGATTACTTGTCGGGGCACTCCTAAAATCGGTTCTGAATGGTCAATGGCTGCCGCTAGTTCCACAATAAAGGGCTGCTTGGAATCAAGTGGAGTTAATCCGTAATTGTTTACTAAGTATTCTTGGTAACGATGTGCCATACCCACGTAATCAGCTTCACCACCTATTAAAAATTTATAGCGAATCCGAAGATTACCCTGATAAATCTGATGCTGATATACGTTAAGATAAGTCGTAGTTGCATCATAATACATCTGTAGCTGGGAAAAAGGCCTTAGGTTAAAATTTGTGTAGACCTTATTATATCCGTCAGTTCTGCCAGCGGTATCTGCCCGGATTCTACCAATGGCATCTCCTTCCTCGATAATGGCCAAAAAAGCTAGTTCATCTTGTTTCAGACCAAATATAGGAAGATGAATCTGCTGTCCTGGATAAGGCATGCTGGCAATAGGCGTTACGGAAAAATCTCTACCATATATTATTTTTTCATAAGATGAAGTAAAGCGTTTATCTGTATTAAGATAGATAAGTGCACCTGAGCCATCCGGTATCACAATATAACCTTCAGCTTGATCATGGGCAGCCCCAAAATATGGTAAAACGCTGAGAGTAGTCAATGGAAACGAAACCTGCCGTTTATCTCGAGAACGATCTTCCACATCCTGCGGAAATCTCAATTCGTTTACAGGCACATTAACAACTAAATCCCTGCCATCGAGCCGATATTCAATTACAATTTTGAAAACACGAATGTTTTCAAGCGGAGGATCAATCCTATTAGCTTCATGATCAAATTGTGTATCATAAGGAGTGTACCCGGAAGCTGTAATTGTCTCCACCAATCTAGTCCAATCCCAAGCACGAATCCGATCCTTCAAAATATAAGTAGGGTTGTCTTTTAACTGCACAAAGTTTTCTGGCTTTAGCTCTTGACGAGCCGAATAGTCCTCCCGATTATTAACAATATGAGTTGCTGCCCCTTGAATTAAATTACGCCTAGCAGATCCCTCCAGCACTTCACCAACTAAAGTCAGCATATAATCCGCACCAAAGAGATAATCCTTATCCATGTTTAAAACTGAAACTCGTTCATAACCTTCGGGGATTTGTGTAATCTGAATTAATTGATACTGTTTTAAAATAAACTCCTGATCTTCAGAGGCAAGATGCTGTAAAATCTTAGACTCCATACGCTCTCTGCTGATGATTACCGGGACAATATCATCTGAAGCCCACCGCTGCCCAAACAAGTACTTAACCCGAAATCCATCTGTTATTTTCTCGATTTCAGCCTGATCTAAAAGATTGCTGTTTCGGTAATTATTCATTGTTTGTCTAACATCTTCAGGAGTGTAGTAATCAAACAGTAATTGCGAACTTAACTCATCAATTACACTGCCCCGAGCAATGCTGTCTTTTTCACGATTTTGGGGATTTGAAAACCATACCGCATCAAAGTCTTTAAGTTTAACCGCTATTTCTGTGGTTTGGGAATTAAGATAGAGAATGGCTTGTTCATTTTCTACCTGCAGGTCAAATTCTGCTAGATCAATGGCAGAAACCTGATTAGAAACTGCTGGAATTATTATAGCCATAATCAAAGCGATAATCTTAAATTTATAATTAAAGCAGATACGCATAGATACCCCCCTTTATTCCTAATTTCTAAAGACAAGTTCAATGTATATTTCCGAGAAAAACTGATAAACTTGTTCAGCAAGATTAAAATACAATAATCCGATAAATAGTGTTAAGCCCATGCCAGCAATAGTTAAACCGGTAAATAATGCTGTCTTTCCAAAATCATATTGATGAACCACCATTGTACCGATGAAAATCAAAATCACGGTCCACACTACTCCCAATGAAGTAAGGGTATAATAGAAAGATCCTTCTTCAACTATAATATAATTGCTGATAAAGGTTAAAGGAATATTCATGATTATTAAGGGAGTACATGCATAAGCAACCGTAATAAAAATATCTTTGAAACTTCCCTTCCCATCTGATACGGTTGTCAGCGACCAGTTAACAATACACCACAGAAAAAACGGTATTAAAATACTGGCAAATTCCACATATATATTTAGTTTATTTAGATCACGTCGATTGAAAATAAAACCTGTGTATTGACGAGCATAAACATAACTTAGGGTCAGCAGCCCTAGAATGATTCCGGCAGATACTGCATTACCCCGTTTTTCATGTTTTAAATCCCAGAAACCTTCTAGAGGATGAATAATTAAATATAGTGCATAAGCCAAGCTTTTGGCAATAGTATACGATTTCAACCGGCCTCCCCATTTTTCCAGCGTATATCTTAATTTTTGGATCAACCTAAATTTAGATATTACAAAAATTGCTGCAGCCATAACTACTATTAAAATAACAACCATAGTAAAGTTTTTATAAATAACTTCGCGCCGATAAAGTGCAAATGCTTTAGAATAATTAATCCGATCCTCACCTAAACGAAAACTATACATAGCTTCAGCAAAACTGTCTTCTCGCATTTGAGCCCGGCCTATTCCCGTATGAGCTACATCTAAATTAACATTCATCTGCTTTACTTTCTGCCACTCTAAAACCGAGTTATCCCAGTCATCATCATGGTAATAGGCAATAGCTGCATGAATAGATTGGGCATAATCAGTAGAATTAAAAACTGTAATCATATTTGTTCCCCTGTCAAGCACCAAAATGCTCTCATCCAGTTCGGCTATGGCTTCTGGAATTTGAAAAGTTCCCCGGCTTTGGCCTAAACCTCCGAAAACATAAAGTAAATTCCCGTTTTCATCATAAGTAAAAACACGGCCCCGCCTCTGATCAAGGGCAGAGTACATCCCATTTTTTCTGGCAATCACATCGACTAGCAATGATGACGCCAGTGTTGCCTCGCCGTATTGATCTAATAATGCAGAACCATAATCACCTATGGGTGGATTAAAGCCTGCCCTGCGCATTACATCAGTTCCGGCAGGATTGAGGCGTCTAATAGCTTCTGTATAGCGGATTTCTCCATCTGTAACCGTCGCAAAAATAAAGCCTCGTTCATCAATATCAATACTGCTGTGTTCTGTAGGTAAAAACAAAGTCAGCAGCTTTTTTCTCTCAGCTGATGAAAATCGCCGCCATAAATAATCAATTAAACTTGGGGTAACGCGGGGAGCACCAATAAAGCCGCAGAAATCACCTTGAGGATCAAACTCCAAAATACCGTCATAAACCTCATCGGACACCACAAAAATACGGCCAACATTATCCACACCGATCCGATTAGGATTATAACGGAAATCTGCTCGTATTACTCCGGAGAATTCAGGCTGAGGAGGACCTACCATCTGCACTAACTGACCCTTTTGATCAAGCACGACAATGCGTGAATTATTCCGATCAGCAATATAAATATGGCCATTGTCGGTAACATAAATTCCGCGAGGAGTATTAAAACAATCAATTACACCATTATTGACAAACTCACTAAAAATCCGGATAACTTCATAGTCGCTATTAAGCTGAATGATTCTGTTATTGCCGGTATCAGATATATAAATACTCTTTTCAGCATCGACAAATATATCTCGCGGTGATGAAAACGCACCGACACCTAAATCCATACCGCGAATAGTTTTCACAGGAACATAAGCTTGAGGAGCATAGACAGGTTCCTGCCAAAAATCATAGGTATAACTGGAATAGGGAACTGCCAGAGTAGAAGAATCCCCCAAACCTTTAGCTGCTGTACTCGTTAAAAGTAAAATCATGCATAAAGTTAGCAACAATGCCCTACGCATATACAAAAGACCCTCCCCCCGTCTTATTAAATACGGCAGCATGAATCGCGCTCAATTAATTTTACAGATAACACAACCGGGCTAAGAGCAGTTTCTGTTTGACGAATTAAACCCAATAAAACCTTGGCTGCAGTTCTACCCATTAAATCCGTATCCTGCCTAATTGTTGTTAATCTCGGTTTAATATATTTACATAAATCAATGTCGTCATAGCCAATTATGGAAATATCATCTGGGCATTTCAACCCTGATTCTTCTATTGCCATTAAAGCCCCTACCGCAATAGAATCGCTTTGGCAGAACACTGCCGTCGGCCTATCGGATTGTTTAATTAACTTCTTCATGCCTTCATAGCCACAAACCTCAAGATAATCATTACCCACAATCCACTGAGTAGGACAAGTAAGATTATATTTTCTTAAAGCTTCCAAAAAGCCTTCTGTCCGCTCTTCTGTTGGCTTTACACCAGGTAAACCTTGAATTAGTGCAATTTTTCGATGTCCTAAATTATAAAAATACTCCACAGCCTGCCTAGCCCCGCTGTAGTTATCCCATACAACGCACCTTGAATTCCTGCCACAGTGATCTCCGTCAATAAATACACTAGGTAGTTTAGAATTAAGCAAGGAAGCTAAACTGGGTTCATTTTTATCAATACCCATAAAAACCGCCCCATCAACTTGACGCGTACGGCATTTTTGCAGAAAATCTTTGCTACCTTTTAACGTAGAATCCGATAACAGCACAAAATCGTACCCGTGTTTGCCCAATGTTCTTTGTAATCCAAATACTACACCCTGGAAAAATGCATGATGCAGCCCGGGAGTGGGATTATGAGCCACAAATAAACCTATAGAATAAGACTGCTTTCCTGATAAGCTTTTTGCTATTACATTAGGTTCAAATGACTCTTCCTCTAAAATCTTTAGAACTCTCTGCCGTGTTTCAGCTCCTATATCTGAATAATTATTAATTACTTTAGATACAGTAGCTACAGAAACTCCTGCCTTTTTTGCTATGTCTTTAATAGTTTTTACAGTCATTTTATCCTCCCCCAACGTACTATTACCAAACTTATATCCAGCAGGAAGGAAGTCCAAGGACTCCCTCCCCATTTTCTATACTATTGATTTAAAAACTCATCTATCACCGCTTGAATCTGTGGTGCTGCAGCAGCCCAAGCAGCTGCAGGACTCTGCTCTCCATTTTGAATAGCTTGTAGAGGAGCGTGCAGCGGCCTGCGGTCATCCCAATCTGGACCTAGCATTCCATCTAAATGAAAACCGGATCCATCCCATTCTTCTTCAGCCATAAGCAGAAGTTCATAATCAAATTCATTTAAAACATAATCGTAGCGCAGCTCTTCTCTTTCCATTAACTCTTCTTCAATCTGGAACAAGAAGTTATGCAGAGCAACCAATCCTTCAGGAAATTCAGCCGAAGCCGGAA
>JAAZMN010000076.1 GCA_012798795.1 Bacillota bacterium
ACTAAAATATTTCTCATCACAGCATGATAAACTCCTTTCAGGTCATAATGTCCCATAATAAACATATCATGAAGACAAAACCCACACAGCACTTTTTCCTTATAAAACCCTTAAGAAATAATTAAGCAGCACTGGTGTGCTGCTCCAGACTGTCAAAAAAATGTGTGCTCTAACGTTTGAAGTTAAGAAACTCTATCAGATTTCTTCCATTTCCTTCAATTTATCAGTACTTCCTATAGCCACAAGAATATCCCCCTCATGAATCTCAAAGTCTGCGTTGGGAGATATATTAATCTCTTTTCCCCGTTTAATTGCAATAATATTAATTCCATACTTAGCTCGAAAATCCAATTCCCTTATGGTCTTATTAACAAAAGCTTTTTTAGCAATAACTTCAATAATAGAATAATCCGATGATAATTCAATATATTCAAGGATATTTCCCGATACCAAGCTGTGAGCAACTCTAGTGCCCATATCTCGCTCCGGATATACTACCCGATCCGCTCCTAATTTTTCCAATATTTTTCCATGCAATTCAGATACTGCTTTGCATACTACATGCTTTACCCCTAATTCCTTCGCAATCATGGTGGCCAGAATGCTCTGCTGTAACGGGCCGATACTCACTAAAACCACATCTATATTACGAATTCCAAGAGACTTCATAACATCTTCATCAGTAGCATCAGCCTGTACAGCATGGGTTACATCATTAACAACAGCCTGAATTCGCTCTTCTTCAATATCTATTGCCAAAACTTCTTTACCCATTGCATATAAAGTTTTCGCAAGACTAGTACCAAACCGGCCTAATCCAATCACTGCAAATTGCTGTTTTCCACGATCATAGCGTTTAATACTCATCTCTCTCTCCTTTCTCTAACCTACAATTATCTTTTCCTCTGCAAAACGTCGAGAAAGTTTTACTTTGCGTCTGGCCAAAGCAAACCCCAATGTAATTGGTCCTAGTCGCCCTACATACATTAATATGCTGAGTAAAACCCGACTGCTTCCCCTTAAATGAGGTGTAATACCGGTACTTAAACCTACGGTGCCGAATGCGGAGATAGTCTCAAAACAAATATCCATAAAGTCAAATGGTTCAGTATAAGTTAAAATAACAACCACAAAAAGACACAAGAAAAGTGCAAGTACAGTAATTGCCAAAGCACGAAACACTGTATCAAAAGCTATGCGGCGTTTAAATATTTCTATATCATGGCGTCCTGTTAATTCACTGCGGACAGCAAGCAATAGACAAGCTATTGTAGTAGTCTTCACTCCACCGCCGGTTCCACCGGGAGAAGCCCCTATGAACATCAAAATCATCGTTAATAGTAAAGTGGAAGAGCGCAGTACTCCAAAATCCAATGTACTAAATCCAGCAGTGCGTCCAGTCACACCTTGAAACCAGCTAGCCATTAATTTACCGAAAGTACTTAACGGCTGCAGGGAATTAGGATTGGTCCACTCAAAAGTCATAAACCCACCTACACCTAGTACAATCAAAATTAAAGTCATAAACAAAACTATCTTGGAATGAAGGGATAAATTTTTTGTTTTAGGGTAAGTGTAAAGTTCATACAATACATGAAATCCTAATCCGCCCAGAATAAACAAGGCTGGCAGCACTAAATTAATCACAGGATCCATAGTATACATAGTAAAACTATTGAAATTACCATTAAGATCAAAACCTGCGTTGGCAAATGCAGAAATAGCATGAAACACTCCGAAAAAAAAGGCCTTCCCTGCAGGCATAGTAGGTAAAAAACGAAGGAAAAGCACCAACGCTCCTATTCCTTCAATAATTGCTGTGCTGACTAAAACCTGCATAGTTAGGCGTACCGCTCCAGCAGTAGACAGACTATTAAATGACTCTTGAATAACAATTCTTTCCTTCAACCCAATTTTTCGTCCCAAAACAAGTGCAATAAGTGTTGTCATCGTCATAAAACCTAATGCACCAATTTGGATCAGAAGCATAATCACAATTTGTCCAAAATATGTAAAAAAAGTTCCTACATCCACTACTGACAATCCCGTGACGCACACTGCCGAGGTAGCCATAAAAACCGCATCTATTAAACTAAGCCTTTCCCCGCTAACTGTCGCCATGGGCAAACTTAAGAGAATTGCTCCGACTATGATAACCAACAAGAACCCTAATGCTAAAATCCGTTCTGGAGGCAGTCGAGACCACTTTCTTTGGATGCGGATTTCTTTCATATCTATCACCCGCCTCAGCATCTATGTCAAAATTATCTAGAAGTGCACTTTGCACAGTATCCAAAAAAACGTAAACTATGATCAACTATTTTAAATTGCTGTTCCTGAGAAATTCTTTCTTCAAGCTCATCCAGAAGATCATCTCTAAATTCACTGATCTCACCACATTTTAAACAAATCAAGTGATGATGATAATGCTCTTCGGATTTGCATACCAGCTCATAACGGCTTTGCCCGTCTCCATATTCAAACCGGCATACTACATTTATCTTTTCTAATAATTCCAAAGTGCGATAAACTGTGGCAAGCCCAATTTCCGGTGCTAACTCTTTAGTCCGCATATAAATATCTTCCACTTTTAAATGCATGTCTGCATTCTCGATGAGCACCTTTAAAACAGCTTCCCGCTGCGGAGTAAGCTGATAATCATGCTCTTTAAGCTGTTCTTGAATTAGTTTAATACTGGGTTCATTTCTCATATTGCACCCCTTTAAACAAAACGTGAATAGTAAAAAGAAATCATAAAAAATACTACCACACCAAAGACAGCAAACTGGAACAGCCAAAACACTACACCACGGTGTTTTTTACGTGTTATTGGTGAATTTGCATGACAGAAACTCCATAAAGCAATTCCTAAAATTCCCAGGAGGGGATACAGCCAAAACCAGATTTGATTCTCTGTTTCCGATACAAATAATAAAAGCCAATGCAGCCAAATAATCATAGAAAATGCAGAGAGAAAAACCTGCCCCTCAAAACGTAAATTTCTGCGAATATGCTTCTCAATAAAATAAATTATGTAATAACCTAATGCAGCATATAAAGACAGAGGATGCAGTTTAAGCTCTCCTAGATGAATTGCCCATGGAACATTCGTACCTCGCCCAAACACTGTTGAGCCTAAGGAAGAAAATATCCTAATTATCAGGATGCCGGGAGTTATCACATCTAGAAAATCCAAACCAAATATTTTGTGTCTGACTGAAGATAAAAATCCATACACAATTCCAAAAATAAGCCCGGTTTTAATATTCAGCCCATTGGATATTTCAGTAATGATCTTCCAAGGACGCAAAAATGCTGCAAAACCATATTGCCCAAATAAGACCGAAACTCTGCCTGCAATAAAGAAAACTAGTGCAGTCCCCAGAATAAAATCAAACATCTTATACCAACTAATGCCTCGTCTTCTACCTTGGCTCAGTGCAGACATAGTACCGAATAACAATCCTAGACTAGTAAAGAATCCATAAAAATAAACAGGCATCCCAGCAAAATAGAAGAGGACGTTATCCAAGATTATCACCTATCTTTCTATTTACCTATTTCACTGGAAAATCTAAAGTTCCTGCTATTAATCAATATACAGCCCCCATTTTTCTAAGAAAATCGACAAATTGCTGTTCATTCAAAATATTCACCCCTAATTGCTGAGCTTTGTCAAATTTAGATCCAGGTTTTTCACCCACAATCACATAGTCAGTTTTACTACTTACAGAACTTGTTACATCAGCTCCTAAATTCCGCAGCACATTTTCAATTTGTTTGCGGCTGAAAAGCTCTAGTTTGCCTGTAACTACAAAAGTCAAGCCCTGAAGCTTAAGTGTTTTTTCTGACTGCTTCTGTTTCATATTAACCCCTAATTCGGCCAATTCATCAATCAACCGGTTATTCTCAGAATCGCTGAAGAAATCTACCACACTGCGCGCAATCTTTTCGCCGATAGTATTGATCTTTGTCAATTGCTCATAATTAACGTTTCTTAGTTTTTCCATTGTACCAAAATGCTCAGCTAATTCCCTTGCTGCTTCTTCGCCAACTAAACGAATCCCCAGTGCAAAAATAAGATTAGCCAGCGAGCGATTTTTACTCTTTTCGATGGCAGCCAAAAGATTATCAGTAGACTTCGGCCCAAAACGCTCCAAATTAATTAACTGATCATGCCTCAACTTATAAATATCAGCTGCTGTTTCCACTAAACTAGCATCTAAAAGCTGCTGGATTACAGCTGGGCCCATCCCTTCAATATCCATTGCACCGCGCGAAGTAAAATGAATCAAGCGCTCGTATTTTTGAGCAGGACACTTTTGATTTAAACAGCGCGTTACTGCTTCACCCGCTGCTCTTGATATAGGCTGGTTACAGGCGGGACATGTTTTTGGCATACTAAATATTTCTTCCCTGCCGCTGCGTCGTTCCGGCAGTGAACGTACAATTTCCGGAATAACATCTCCAGCTTTCTGTACAACTACATAATCTCCTATTCTGATATCTTTTGCTTTAACATAATCTTCATTATGCAAACTGGCTCGACTTACAGTTGAGCCTTGAATTAATGTAGGTGTTAAAATAGCCAGCGGCGTTACAGCCCCAGTTCTACCCACATTTACTTGAATATCCAAAACCTGAGAAATTCCCTGCTCAGCAGGAAATTTATAGGCAATTGCCCATCTGGGACTCTTAGCTGTAGCCCCTAATTTTGCTTGAATACTTAATCGATTAACCTTCACCACTATACCGTCAATAGCAAACGGTAGTGAATCGCGCCTCGCAGTCCACTTTTCAATAAAGCTCCAGATTTGTTCAATAGTACGACATTTTTGAACATATGGATTTACCTTTAGCCCTAATTGTTTCATCCATGACAAACTCTCCATATGAGTAGTAATAGTCTGCGTTGAGGTTACACCAATTCCGTAAATAAATATATCGAGATGTCTTCCAGCAGTTACTTTCGGGTCTAATTGTCTTATAGAACCCGCCGCCGCATTGCGGGGATTAGCAAATAGAGATTCTCCATTAAGTTCTCTTTCCCGATTTAAATCTGCATATGCTTGTTTAGACATAAACACTTCACCACGAGCATCAAGGTCAACCGCTTTGCGCAGCCGCAGAGGAACAGCTGGAATCGTGCGTAAATTCTGTGTTATATCTTCTCCTGTATACCCATCTCCTCGCGTTGAACCCTGCACAAAAATGCCTTGCTCATAATTTAAAGATACAGCAAGCCCATCGAATTTCAGCTCACATACATATTCTACCGGTTCTTCAGCCCAACGTTGCACACGTCGACAAAACTCTACCAATTCTTGTTGATTAAATGCGTTACTAAGACTAAGCAGAGGAACTTGATGCTCAACAGGAGTAAAACTGCTTACTACACTATGCCCGATTCTTTGAGTAGGAGAATCTGGGCTGATCAGCTCCGGATACTTAGTTTCTAAATCAATTAGTTCTCGCATCAATTGATCATATTCAGCATCGTCAATGATCGGATCATCAAGCACATAATAACGATAATTATGTTCTCTAATTTGATCCCGTAACTCAATTATTCGTTGAATATCCGTTTCTCTACCCATAAATACCTCCTACAGCTATCAAATCTTCTCTATTGGTGCCAAGATCCGAGAAAATTTTTTTGTTTCTTTATTAGAAAAGACAATACTTACTAAATCACCTGAAATATCAACAATTTCACCAATACCAAAATGTCGGTGATGTACTTGATCACCTATTTTAAATTCGCTGGATTCTTCATCACAATTAAGCCGAGCAGCTGCAAAATCCCGCTTAAAATCTCGCTGTATGATTTGTCTTAAATCAAAATAACTGCTGATCTCGTCTATTAACTTCTCTGGAATTTCTTTGACAAACATGGAAACAGGATTCTCTTGGGTAACACCAAACAGCATCCGCCGCTGCGCACAAGTGAGATAAATCTGTTCCTGTGCCCGCGTCAGCCCTACATAAGCTAACCGCCGTTCTTCTTCAATCTGCCCTGGTTCCCAAATTGAACGCGTGCCGGGAAAAACACCATCTTCCATTCCCACTAAGAAAACTACAGGAAATTCTAAACCTTTGGCAGCGTGCAGCGTCATTAAACTAACTGCATCCGCTCCCTGATCATAATTATCGACATCCGACATTAAAGCTATTTTTTCTAAAAAATCACCTAAACCACCGCTGCCTTCTTCTTGATCAAACTGCTTTGTTACAGTTAAAAATTCATTAAGGTTTTCAATTCTTCGTTCCTCACTGCGTTTATTTTGAACACTTAAGGAATCTATATATCCACTATCATGAAGTACTTTTTCCACAATACTTGTTACACTGTTATTTTCCTCCATAAACTGCATAAGAGCCATCATCAGTTCGCGAAATTCCACTAAGCTCTTCTTATAATTTCCTGTAATATTATCTAATTCATCCAAGCGGTCCAATGCTGCTGATAAACTACAGTTATGGCCAGCAGCAAAATCTTCAATTTTAGCTATGGTCACATTCCCGATTCCCCGCTTCGGTACATTAATAATACGTTTAAAACTATAGTTATCTAATGGATTTACCAATAAACGCAGATAAGCCAATAGATCTTTTATCTCTTTACGTTCATAAAAACGTAATCCAGATACTATACGATACGGTATTTGGCGACGGACAAACTCTTCTTCAATAATCCGCGACTGAGCATGAATACGATATAAAATAGTAAAATCCTGATAGCTGTAATGATTATAGCGGATTGTTTCAGTTATTACTTCAGCAATAAACTCCGCTTCCTGCCTTTCATCACTGGCTTGATAGAACCTTAGATTATTTCCTGTTCCTTTTTGCGTATATAAAGTCTTACCTTTTCGTTCAGTATTGTTTTCTATCATCTTATTGGCCGCAGTAAGAATATTCTGTGTAGAGCGGTAGTTCTCTTCCAATCGTATTATTTTAGTATTAGGGTAGTCTTTTTCAAATTCTAAAATGTTGCGTATATCCGCACCGCGAAAAGCATAAATCGATTGGTCATCATCGCCAACTACACAAGTATTTTGATACTTCTCTGCCAATAGATTCACTAATTCATATTGAGCATGGTTTGTATCCTGATACTCATCAACCAGTATATAACGAAACCGCTCTTGGTACTTTGCACGCACTTCACTATTGGTTTTCAGCATCTGAACAGTCTTCATGATTAAATCATCAAAATCCAATGCATTATTCTCTTCTAGTTTGCTCTGATACAGCTGATATACCCGTGAAACTTGTTTTCCCCAAAAATCTGTTACTTTATCGCTATATAGCTTTGGATCCAATAAATTATTCTTGGCTTTACTGATAGCTGCAGCCAAAGCCCGAGGTTCAAATCTCTGTGGATCAAGATTCAGTTCTTTGAGACAATCTTTAATTACCATATTCTGATCAACAGTATCAAATATTAAAAAATCCCGCCGATAACCGATTTTATCCGCCTCGACACGTAATATCTGCACACAACAGGAATGAAAGGTGCTAATCCAAATCCATTTTCCAACATTACCGATCAGATCAATAATACGTTCTTTCATTTCCTGTGCTGCTTTATTAGTAAAGGTTACAGCCAAAATCTGATCCGGCCTGATACCGCATTCACTAATCAAATACGCAACTCGATAAGTCAAAACTCTTGTTTTACCACTGCCGGCTCCGGCAATAATCAAAAGCGGTCCATCAACATGGGTCACCGCTTCTTTTTGACGCTCATTAAGAGAGTCTAAAAAAACCAAAATCATACCCCTTTCTTAATCTGACTTCGTTCCTGTAATGCTTCCAGCAATCCCCAGCAGGTGTTTGTACAATAAACCCGAAATCTAGATATAATATTATACTTTAACATCAATGGAAGGACGTGGAACGTTTGATAGGAAGGAAGCACTTATTCTTAGTTATTTTCTTATGTTTGGTTATAGTTTCAGCTGGATGTAAAGTTGTTGGTTTACCGGATATAAATCCACCCAAACCCGGCGAGAATAACAGTGATGACGATCCTGTAGAAGATCCCAATCTGGAGCTTGGCAGTCTCATCGGCACAGTGCAGGATGCAGCACTGCCAGAAGCTAAGTTTCAATCTGGACAAGCTGCAGTAAATGGCCAATTGATCCAAATCAAAAATGGTACATACAAATTTGATAATATACCAAATGGAACTTACAAATTGAGTATTACCAAACAATGGTACAGACCTATGGAAATTCAAGTTCTAGTTACCGGCCCAACCATGCAAAATGTCCACATGACTCCGTCATTAACCCTTGCCGAGCTGGATTTACTTGCTAGATTAGTCTATGCTGAAGCAAAAGGCGAAATATATCAAGGCCAGGTAGCCGTAGCATCTACTATTTTAAATCGCGTTTTAGACAGCCGCTATCCAAATACTGTTTCCGGAGTAATAAACCAAGTAATTGTGCAAAATGGTATTCGCTATTATCAATATGAACCGGTCAAAAATGGTTCAATCAACATTCCCGCTAACCAATCAGCTAAAAATGCAGTCCGGCATGCCTTAGCTGGTTGGGATCCCACTATGGGAGCTACAGGATTCTTTGCACACGCTAAAGTCCCACAACAATCTAATGGAAAAGTACCCTGGGTATGGCAGCAGTGGAATCAAGATCCGTATAAAATTAGAATTGGAAACCACAGCTTTTTTAGATAATAGTGTAAAATAATAGTTTACCAATACTAATGTGTCCGCTTCCAACTAATACTTTATTTTGGAACGGACACATTTCACATTCTCGCATTCAGCTCCTGCCATATTTCATCCAGCTTAATCCCTTTTTCCACCAATAAAACTAAAAGATGATATAATAGATCACTTACTTCATAAATTAATTCATATTCCTCCGGATTCTTTGCAGCGATAATGACTTCTGCCGCCTCTTCACCGACTTTTTTCAGTATCTTGTCAATTCCTTCATGAAATAAGTAATTTGTATATGAACCTTCTTTTGGGTTGTTTTGCCGATCAGTAATAATATCATAAATTTGCTGTAAAACTTGTACACTGTAAACAGCTTTAGGATCAAAAACAGGTCTAGCCGAAGTACAGTCACTGTCTTTTACTACCTGGTTATGAAAACAAGATTTATAACCTTCGTGACAAGCACCCAAACCTTCCTGTTTAACTTTAATTAATAAAGCGTCATAATCACAATCTGCCGCTATACTTATTACATGCTGTACATTGCCTGAGGTTTCACCTTTTTGCCACAGCTTCTTTCTACTGCGGCTGTAAAACCAGGTGAGTCCCGTTTCTAATGTTTTTTCCAGCGATTCTTGATTCATGTAAGCAAGCATCAGTACTCTACCTTCTTGATCCTCAATAATAGCCGGAATCAGCCCTTCTCGATTATACTTTAACTCCACTGACTTTCACCTCTGTTAATTACTAATTGTGACCTTCTGCTGCTTCAACTGCCAATTCTAAATCAAGATCACCGGTATAAAGAGCTTTACCTACAATACAAGCATAAACTCCATATGAAGCTAATGCCCGTAAATCTCTTATATCAGCTAATGTGGATACACCTCCGGAAGCGACAAGTTTCATTTCAGCTTGTCCCATAAGTTTTAACGCTTCCAGATTTGGTCCTTTTAACATCCCGTCACGATCAATGTCGGTATAGATTATCTCTTGAATTCCTAATTCTTTCATTTCGACAGCTAATTCCAGTGCCGATTTTTGCGTATCCTCAAGCCAGCCCTTTACTGCTGCTAAACCATTTCGGGCATCAATACCTACTACGATGCGATGACCGAATGTATCAATGGCACGTAAAAACCAGGCAGGTTTATCTAACACCGCGGTGCCTAAAATAACTCGCTCAACTCCTGCATCAAACACGGCATGAACAGTATCTAGATCGCGAATTCCTCCGCCTAACTCTATGGGTATATCTACAGCCCGTGCAATATTAGCCACTACCGATAGATTTTGTGGTTTACCTAGTTTCGCACCGTCCAAATCAACAATATGAATCATTTTTACCCCAGAATCCGCAAATCTCTTCGCAGTTTCTATCGGATCATGACTATAAACAGTTTTTTTGCGGTAATCGCCTTTTACCAAACGCACACACTTGCCATCAATTAAATCTATTGCCGGTATAATTAACATTTAAAAATCGCTCCGTCTCTTGTCTGTAAAGCAAAATCATAAATCTAGACCGCCTTTTGTTGAAAGCGTCCCATCTATACCTAAGTCAACAGTAACCGCCTGTTTTAAAGCATGTGCCCATGCCTTAAAACTTGCTTCCAAAATATGATGAGTGTTATCACCCGCTAATTGCCGTATATGTAGGGTAATTCCGGCGTTAAAAGCAAAAGCCCGAAAAAATTCTACCATTAGATAACTCTCCAATTCTCCCACTCGCGCCTGCGGCAGCTTAAGATCACTTGCTAAGTAACCTCTGCCGCAAATATCTAATGCTACATGAACCAATGCTTCGTCCATTGGAATAAAAACACTGCCATAGCGTTTAATACCCTTTCCTTCACCAACGCATTGGTTAAAAACCTTACCCAGACAAATACCCAAATCCTCAACGGTATGATGGCCATCTACTTCCAAATCACCTTTACAAATTACCTTTAAATCGAACAAACTATGGCGAGAAAAAGTAGTAAGCATATGGTCCAAAAAGCCTATCCCAGTAGTAATCTCACTGTTCCCAGCACCGTCTAGTTTAAGACCAACTTCAATCTGTGTTTCTTTGGTACTGCGTGTAAAGGTGCTTTGCCTCAGATTATTTTTCATTATTCCCACCACCTGTTTCTATATCTTTAAGTCGTAATGATATGGCGTTACCATGTGCCGCCAAACCCTCACAATCAGCAATCTCCACAGCGTGAGAACCATATTTTTGAAGTCCTGCAGCTGTGTAGTAAATAATGCTGCTTTTCTTGAGAAAATCATTCGTTGTTAACGGAGAAGAAAATCTAGCCGTCCCATTTGTCGGTAAAATATGATTAGGACCAGCAACATAATCTCCGATTGGTTCTGCAGAATGCTTTCCTAGAAAAATTGCACCGGCATGCTTGATTTCACTTACTAAATCCCATGGATTCTCTACAAGTAATTCAAGGTGCTCTGGGGCAAAAATATTGGCCAGTTCCACCGCTTCTTTAATATTATTCGTTACTACTATCAAACCCCATGTATTCAAGGCTGCTTCCGCAATCTCTGCAGTGCTTAAATAAGCTAACTGTTTTTTCAATTCTATCTGCACTGCCTCGGCCATTTTTTTACTTGGTGTAATTAAAACAGCCGATGCTTCCCAATCATGTTCTGCTTGGGACAACAAATCTGCAGCTGCATAAGCTGGCGATACTGTATCATCAGCAATTATCAGTATCTCACTCGGCCCGGCAATACTCTCTATACCTACTCGGCCATATACTATTTTTTTAGCTAATGCAACATAAATATTACCCGGTCCCACAATTTTATCTACAGCTTTGACTGTCTCAGTACCATAAGCTAACGCACCGATTGCTTGAGCACCTCCAGCCTTTAATATTTTACTCACTCCACATGCTTTTGCCGCCATCAGCAGATGTGGATCGATTTTTCCATTGCGCAGAGGTGTGGCCATAATAATTTCTGATACACCGGCTACTTTTGCTGGAACAGCACTCATTAACAGTGATGAAACTAAAGGTGCATTGCCTCCCGGGACATAGATCCCCACCCGTTCAATAGGTGTAATTCTTTGACCTAGAATAATACCATCTTGTTCAGTGGAAAACCAACTGTTTTCCAGCTGCCGCTTGTGAAAACGAGCAATATTATCAATAGCAATCTTCAATGATTCCTTAAACTTCTGACTTACAAGTTTATCAACTCCACTAAACTCCTCAGCACTAACGAACAGCTGTGTCGGGGTTAGTTTTTGGCCATCAATTATGTCTATATATTTAATTAACCCGGCATCACCGTAAGTCTTAATATCGCGAAGAATTTTAGTAACCGTTTCATTGGGAGTCAAAGCTTCACCGAAAATCTCCTTGGTTCGTTTCAATACTGCTTTACTAACCGTTACTTCATCGAGATGAGGTCTTGTTACCAATTCTCTTACTGCTTCAAGAGAACCGTATTCACTGACATTAACAACTCTCATCTATACCACTCCTTCAATAACACTATTTAGATCACTGATCAACTTGGATATTTCTTTTCGCTTAGTCTTAAGACTAATATGATTGGCAGCTAAACGCGCTGTGCTTTCCATAATGGTATCGATAATAACTAACCCGTTTTCTTTTAGTGTGCGTCCCGTTTCTGTAATATCGACTATCGCTTCGCTTAATCCAATAATTGGACCTAGTTCAATCGAACCGTGTAGGGGTATAACTTCGACTTGGATTCCCCGACTGTTAAAATAATCATTGGCAATATGCGGATATTTACTGGCAACTCGGCTGTTAAAATCCAAGTCCTGAACGCTGCTGATTCTCAAGTTTTCCGGTACAGCAACAACTAAGCGACAGCGCCCGTATTTTAGATCAATTAATTCGGCAACATCTTTATCTGTTTCTGCCAGAATATCTTTACCCACCACTCCCAAATCGGCAGAACCATATTCTACATATGTAGGGACATCAGCTGGTTTAGCTAAAATAAAGCACAGGTTAATTTCTGGAATCTCAAGCACCAACTGACGAGTATCCTGCTTCAAAAGTTGGCAGCAATAACCCGCTTCTTCTAATAATTGTATAAATGAATCCAGTAATCTCCCTTTCGCAACTGCAATACTTAACACAAAGCAACCTCCTAATCCTGTTGGACTTCAAGCATTTCCATAGTAGAATCCTCAATAATTACCACAGCTGCAAAATGCTTATCTCTAGCATATTCTTCGGCTTGAGCCCTAGTCAGTCCTTGAATATCTACTTCTACTCGTATACCTTTTGCCCTTTGGTCAGCAGCATATTTAACTGCCCTAGACCAAGAATAAGGTAAAATCAGCATCCCCTCTTGTTTGACTTTTGGTTTTAAACCCTGCTGCTCCAATACTAACATCAGCCTTTCCAGCCCAAGAGCAAAACCTACAGCTGGCTGCTGACTGCCAAACTGACTGCTGAGATTATCATAACGTCCCCCGCTACACAAAGTAAAACCAAGACTTGGTACATAACCCTCGATAACCATTCCTGTATAATATTCTAGAGACTTAACCATGCTTAAATCAATATTGACCTGATCAGCAATACCATAACCCTGCAGTAGTGAATAAATCTCCTGCAGATTCTTTACTGCAGCACGGGCATGAAGATTCTCCGTACTTTGATAAGCCTGATCCAGGATTTCAGATTTACCTTGAAAATTAGGTAAATCCAGCAGCAGTTCCTTAGTACCATAATCAATATCGGCTTGCTTAATTAAAGTCTCATAACCGACAAAATCTTTTTTAAGTAGCAACTGCCAAATTCTCTGCTTTATAAAATTACAAGTACAATCCTCAACAATACCGCGAAAATACTGAATTTGACCGATGTCAAGTTTAAAGTCTTTTACACCAAGTTCATTAAAAAGTGTTACCGCTAAAGCAATTGCTTCTGCATCAGCCGCCGGCGAACCGCTACCCATTAGCTCGACCCCAGCTTGATAAAACTCTCGTTGAAAACCGACTTGAACATCGTTGTGGCGAAAAACATTAGCCAAATAAGCTAATCTTAACGGCTTAGGTTGGTCTTTTAAGCGTGTTGCAACCATCCGAGCAATTGGTGTAGTCAAATCGGATCTTAATGCCAATAATTCACCATTATGCCCAAAAAAACGATAAGTCTGATCAGCAGATGCATCACCCTGCTTAAGCACGTCATAGAACTCAAAGGTCGGCGTAATTACCTCTTGATAACTCCAGCAGGCAAATACACTATGAATTTTCTGCTCCAATTCGTATTTCCATCTTGCATCGTTTGGCAAGAAATCTTTTACACCGCGAGGAGTTCTCAGCTTCATCCTCCCATGCCTCCTTATTCCCATTCAATCGTAGCAGGCGGCTTAGAACTAATATCATAGGTTACTCGATTAACTCCCTTAACTTCCTGCAAAATTCTACTACTTATCCTTTCTAATACAGGATAAGGAATTCGCACCCAATCAGCTGTCATTCCATCTTCACTCACAATAGCTCGCAATGCTACAACATACTCATAAGTGCGTTTATTATCTGTAACACCAACCGTACGTGTATTTGTCAGCACAGCAAACGCCTGCCAAATATCCCGATAGAGATTTGCCCTGCGAATTTCTTCTAAATAAATGGCATCAACTTCTTGTAGAATTCTCAGCTTTTCTTTGGTCACTTCGCCAATAATCCGAATGGCCAGTCCAGGCCCAGGGAAAGGATGCCGCCAAACGATTTCCGTCGGAAGCCCCAATGCATTGGCCAGTAATCTTACCTCATCTTTAAATAATGCTCTCAAAGGTTCAACGAGCTCAAATTGAACATCATCAGGTAATCCTCCCACATTATGATGAGTCTTAATGACATTCGTTTGCGCAACCCCACTTTCAACTACATCAGAATAAAGAGTACCTTGAACTAAAAAGTCCACCTCACCTAGCTTACGCGCTTCATCTTCAAATACTCTGATGAATTCTGTACCGATAATCTTACGTTTCTGTTCAGGATCCGTTACACCGACCATTTTCGCCAGGAACCGTTTTTCAGCATTAACCGACACTAAATTCATCTTAAATTCTCTACTGAAAGTATTAATCACCTGCTTAGATTCTTGCTTACGCATAAATCCATGATCCACATAAATACATGTCAACTGAGAGCCCACAGCACGATGGACTAAAATAGCAGCCACAGAAGAATCAATACCTCCGCTGAGTCCACAGACTATCTGTTTGCTGCCAACTTGGTTACGAATTGCCTCAACAGTAGTATGAATAAAATGCTCCATGGTCCAATCTTTATTACACTTACAGATCTCAGTCACAAAATTATCAATTATCTTTTTGCCATATTCAGTGCAAAAAAACTCAGGATGTAACTGCACCGTATATATTTTACGTTCTTTACTAACCGACCCAATGGGTATATTATCTTTAGTTGTTAAAATAATAGATTCAGGTGGCACCTGTCCACTCGTATTCTGAGTGTCTATCCACCCAGCTACCGCATTTCGATCCAAATCCTCCAAAGCTTTAAATAACTTATGGGAATCCAAAATTCTTACATCTGCCTTGTCATATCCGCTAATGTTCTTAATAGAGTCCGCATTATTTTCAGCCCCATTCACCATGGACAGCGAACCATAATGAATCTCCAAAATAGGAACATTCAGATCATATATCGCATCGTTAAGACATGCCTTACTATTATCTAAACCATTTACCTCAGACGGTTCCTTAACAAAAATGATTCCTTTAAGACCTTGTCTGCGGATTTTATCAATAGAGGTGTGCAGCGGAAGAATCTCGCTGTATACCCTACACTCTCTTACGCGCCTGGCAATCATCTGACTGTACCGAGTTCCAGAATCTAGAATTATTATTGTCTCCATTGTCACCTAACCTCCCGATTCTTATTACTATTTGTGCTGATAAACAGCGGGTGCCAGAACTGCAACATATGGAAGTGAACGATACTGTTCAGCATAGTCTATTCCATAACCTACAACAAATTCATCGGGTATGGTAAAACCCAAATAATCGGGTTTCTCATCCACCAACCGTCGGTCAGGTTTGTCAAGCAAAGCTACAACCTTAATGCTTGATGGCTTTCGAGCTCGTAAATTGTGCTTTAGATAAGTCAAAGTAAGACCCGTATCCACTATATCTTCGACAATAAGAACATGCCGCCCTTCTACTGAAATGTCTAGATCCTTAAGAATACGGACTGCTCCGGAAGTCTGCGAGGCATTCCCATAACTAGATACCGCCATAAAATCTACATTTACAGGAATTTGCATCTCCCGCATTAAGTCGGAAAAGAAGCAAATAGCACCTTTGAGAATACCGACAAGCACTAAATCTTTACCTTGATAATCTTGTGAAATTTCCTTACCCAACTCCCGAACTTTGTTTTTTATTTGCAATTCTGTCAGCAAAATCTCTTTAATATTATTACTATTCATAGTTTGCACTCCCAAACTGCATTTATTTGTTTTATAGCTTTTTATAGCTATTTATAATTCGATAACTGTACTGCAATTCCCTTTAAATACAAAACGAGACTCATCTAAAAAGATGAGTCTCATTTTATTTATTTACTGTTTGCCCTTACTTTTCCTATTACATCATACCAGGCATGCCGCCGCCCATTGCAGCGTTAGGATCCATATTCACTGGATTTTTCTCCGGTTTATCCGCAATTAATGCTTCAGTAGTTAACAGCATAGCTGCAATAGAAGCTGCATTCTGCAGCGCACTACGAGTAACCTTAGCCGGATCAATGATGCCTTTTTTCACCATGTTAACATAATCCATACCAATCACATCATAACCAACACCGGGTTCTAATTCTTTAACTTTTTCAACTATGACAGCACCCTCAAGACCGCCATTATAAGCAATCATCTTCAGCGGTTCTTCTAATGCACGGCGAATAATCTGAACACCAGTTAAGATATCCTCTTCTGCTTCAATACCATCCAGTGCCGAAATGCAGTCAACTAACATTGTACCTCCACCGGCAACAATTCCTTCTTCAACTGCAGCTCTGGTTGCTGAGAGAGCATCTTCAATTCGCAGTTTCTTCTCTTTCAGCTCAGTTTCAGTAGCAGCACCGACTTGGATTACAGCTACTCCACCTGACAGTTTAGCTAAACGCTCTTGTAATTTTTCTATATCATAATCAGAGGTAGTTTCATCAATTTCATTGCGAATTTGCTTAATTCGAGCCTGAATATCTTCACTAGAACCTTTACCGTCAACAATGGTAGTTTCTTCTTTAGAAACTCTTACCTGACGTGCAGAACCAAGCATTTCCAAAGTAGTATTTTCAAGTTTTAAACCAAGTTCCTCCGATATTACCTGACCGTTGGTAACAACTGCAATGTCGCTTAACATAGCCTTACGGCGATCTCCAAATCCAGGAGCTTTAACAGCTACTACATTGAGAGTTCCCCGGAGTTTATTCACTACTAGAGTAGCAAGTGCCTCACCTTCAACATCTTCAGCAATAATTAACAGCGGCCGGTTTACCTGCATGGTCTTCTCTAAAACCGGTAAAATATCGGCTACAGAACTAATCTTTCTGTCAGTAATCAATAAATATGGTTCTTCTAAAACTGCTTCCATCCGGTCATTATCAGTAACCATATAAGGAGACACATAACCGCGATCGAACTGCATTCCTTCAACAACTTCTAAAGTAGTTCCAATAGTATTTGATTCCTCTACAGTAATAACACCATCTTTACCTACTTTTTCCATTGCTTCCGCAATTAAGTCACCAATTTCCGAATCAGAGGCAGAAATCGAGGCCACTTGAGCAATTGATTCTTTAGTCTCAACAGGCTTGGCTACTTGACCAATCTTGTCAACTATTACATCTACAGCCTCTTGAATACCTTTCTTCAAAAACATGGGATTGGCACCAGCTACAACGTTCTTAAGGCCTTCGCGAATTATTGCTTGAGCCAGAACAGTTGCTGTGGTTGTACCGTCACCGGCTACATCACTGGTCTTAGTAGCAACTTCTTTGACCAATTGTGCACCCATATTTTCAAACGGATCCTCCAGTTCAATCTCCCGTGCGATAGTTACACCGTCATTGGTAATAGTAGGTGAACCATACTTTTTTTCCAGTACTACATTACGTCCCTTAGGACCTAGGGTTACTTTAACCGCATCGGCTAATGTATTTACACCCTTTTCTAACTTTTTACGTCCATCTTCTTTAAAAAGCAAATCTTTTGCCATTGAATGTCACCTTCCTTTACAAAGTTAGCCTACAATAGCTAAAATATCCGGTTCTTTAAGTATAAGTAATTCTTCACCTTTGTATTTAACCTCGGTACCGCTATACTTAGCAAAAATAACTGTGTCCCCAACATTGACCGCTACCTTATTGAGTTCACCCTTGTCATTGTATTTGCCGGGACCAACGGCAAGAACTTTGCCTTGCTGAGGCTTTTCCTTAGCATCATCCGGAAGATAAATCCCGCTTTCGGTCTTTTCTTCAGCCTCAAGTACTTTGATCACTACTCGATCACCTAATGGTTTGAGATTCATTTATGAGTACCCCCTTTAATATCATGCATATACTTTTGCTTATTATTAGCACTCGCTGATGACGAGTGCTAACCTATACATATAATATAAAACACAATTCATAAATGCAACCGCTGAGTTCATCCATAAACTGTCATAAGCTTCAATTACTCCCAGTTAAGCTAATATATCTGCTTTTTTCTTCCTTATTATCTCATTTACTATGTTCTCCGAAAAATTGTGTTGTATACTGTCTATTTTCTTGAACCTGTTAACTGCAAATTTGGCAGAGCTTCCAGATCCCAATCATCTATTTTACCTGCGGTATATCTAAAATACCCAGCACTGGCAATCATGGCAGCATTGTCAGTACACAAAATCGGCGGTGGAAAAAACACTTCAATACCTAAAGGCTCAGCAGCATCCTTCATTTGATGGCGTAATTCACTGTTTGCAGCTACTCCACCGGATAAAATTATTTGTTTTACACCTTTTAGCTCAGCTGCTCTAATTGTTTTCAACAATAATACATCAACAATGGCCCATTGAAAACTGGCAGCAAAATCTGGAATATCGATCTTATCTCCAAGCTGCTTATGATGATTAATATAATTTAATGCTGCAGTTTTTAAACCACTGAAGCTAAAATCAAAGGTGTCTTCCGATGCTAACCCCCGCGGAAATTCAATTGCACTGCGATTTCCGTCTTTAGCTAAACGATCAATTTCCGGCCCCCCCGGATATGGTAATCCTAAAACTCGTGCAATTTTGTCAAAAGCTTCTCCTGCTGCATCATCTCTTGTTCTTCCTAAGATTTCATAATCACCAAATTCAGGTATGTACAATAAGTCCGTATGGCCGCCAGAAACAGTTAAACATATCAACGGCGGTTTTAAGTCCGCATGAGCAAGAACGTTAGCGTAGATATGCCCTTCAATATGATTCACACCTACTACAGGTTTATTAAGAGCAAATGCTATTGATTTAGCCGCCTGTAACCCGACTAGCAATCCTCCGATTAGACCGGGACCATAGGTTACAGCAATTATCTCAATTTCATCTAAAGTTACTTTTGCTTTCGATAAAGCTTGATCAATTACAGGAAAAATAGTCTCAATATGTTTACGAGCTGCAATTTCCGGAACCACTCCACCGAAGATCTGATGTAAATCAATTTGGGAAGCAATAACATTAGAAAGGATCTGTTTACCGTCTAATACAACTGCTGCTGCAGTTTCATCACAGCTCGTTTCTATTCCCAACGCCAATCTCGATTTCGCACTCATTCTCAGTCAATTCCTTCCACATAATTAACGCATCTTCTTTATTATCAATGTAATACTGAGGGCGTACTCCAAAACTTTGGTAACCCAGACTTCGGTATAAAGACTGAGCTCCTTCGTTCGATACACGAACCTCTAAAGTCATTCTTCTAACACTATATCTATAAGCATATTTTGCTATAGCTTTAAGCAGCATGGAACCAATTCCTTTTCGACGCCAACCAGGATGAACAGCAACAGTAGTTATATGGCCTTCATCGAGAATAATCCACATACCAATATATCCGACAACCTGTTTTCCATACCGCATAACCAGATAATGAGCACATTCATTGTCCACCAATTCCGACAAAAAAGTCTGTACTGACCAAGGCTTTGGAAATGAATACCGCTCAATGGCGTGAACTGCAGGCAAATCGCTTATAGTCATAAAATCTAATTGCAGTTTATTATCATCGAACTCCATTTTTCGTCTCCATCAAATCCAATTGATATTCGGCACTGCTTTTACGCATATAAAACGGCATAACCTCATGCCACTGCTTGCTTTTATGCTGACTAAACAAATTTAATCCCAAACCAGCAACACTACCCGGGCGCAATCTGACACCATCTATTCCCGGAAAATTCGCCTGTTCCAGTTGGGATAACTGATGCCGATATTCAATGGCTCCTTCGCCAACAAATAGAATCGGTTCATCAAATTTTTTTAGCTTTGCTATGAGAGTCTCAACCTTACAGTTAATTGGTTCACTAACAGGATTATTCCCACGAAATAACTGAGTAAATACTTCTTTGCGCCTAGCATCAATTAATGTACAAAGCAAAAAAGGATAATTTTGATACTGCCAGGCCAGTGCCTGCATATTTGTTACAGGTACAATAGGTTTATCCAATGTATAGGCAAAGCCTTTAATGGTTGCCAAACCCACCCGCAATCCTGTAAATGAACCCGGCCCGGACACAACTGCAAAAGCTGATATATCATTCACAGTTATATCAGTATCACGCAATATTCTTTTAATAGTAGGCAATATGCGTTCAGAATGTCCATTGTAAATATTCAGTACATATTCGGCCAGCAGGTTGTCCTGATCTACTAAAGCTGCCCCACCGGTGCTGGTTGATGTATCTATTCCCAATAAAATCATATTTCCACCACCGTTTCAAAATCAGCTAATAATTTTTCATACCTTTGGCCATGAGCAATAAAAGTAAAGTGGCGTTCATTATCAATTGAGGTTTTTTTCAATAACACTTCCAAATAATCTTCCGGCAGATAATCAATTACATTATTACCCCATTCAATTATACTAACACCCTTACCGTAAAAATAATCCTCATAACCTAAATCTTCAATTTCCTCGGGCTTTATCCGATAAACATCAAAATGATACAATGGGAGTATACCCTCATATTGATTAATCAATTTAAAAGTAGGACTGGTAACCAACTCCTCAGAAATACCTAATCCTATACCAATACCTTTAACAAAATATGTTTTACCGGATCCTAACGAGCCGTTTAAACTGATAACATCTCCAGGTCTTAAGAAATTTCCCAGTTTAACTCCTAATTCCTTAGTCTCCTGGGGAGAACTGACAATCACATCCATTAAGTAACTTTCCTCTCAATTCGATTGATCCAATCTTTTATAACTATAGCTTAGTTTTTCCGAAAAAGCAAGAATAATAATACGCTTGTCAGCTGCCAGCAGCATTAACAAACTGTTTAAACAGATTTCCAAAAGCCGGATAATATTCGACCATTAATTCAGGATGCCACTGAACTCCAATGACGAATTTGTGTTCAGTACTCTCAATTGCCTCTATTACTCCATCGCTTGCCACAGCGGAGCAGCAAAAACCCGGAGCTAATTCCGCAACAGCCTGATGATGAAATGAGTTGACTCGCAGCTGTTCAACTGCAAAAATCTCTGCCAATAGAGTGTCTTTAGTCAGTTTAATCTCATGAGTAGCATACCATTTTGGCGCCTGCTGTTCATGCTTAACTGGCCGCTTAATATATGAAGCAATATCTTGAATCAGTGTCCCGCCGCATACTACATTTAGAATCTGGCAGCCTCTGCAAATTGCTAAAATAGGAAGTTCACGAACTAAACTACCTTTAATCATTGTAAGATCCAGTTGATCCCATAAAGGATCGATTATCCCGCTTTCGGGATGAAGTTCTTGATTAAACAATTTGGCATCAATATCTACACCACCAGGAACCAATAGACCGTCAATAGAATCTAAAATTATTTCTAACTTTGCTGACTCCATATATGGGATGAGTATCGGCACTCCTCCCGCATTAACAATGTTTCTTATATACGCTTCATTCACATAATACCGTTCAGTATCCTCCCACTCATGACCACATGTAATACCAATTATCGGATTAATCAACTTCACCCCCAAAAAACACTCAGCTAATAAGTGAGTGTAAGCATCATGTATTTAATTAAAGTTCTACTAAACCAAGACTGATTAAGATGGCTTGTTCAACTTCCTTCATTATATCAGCATCTAAATGAGCGATTTTTTCTTTTAATCTCCGCTTGTCAATGGTACGCATCTGCTCCAGTAAAATAACAGAATCCTTTTCCAAATCAAATAAGGAAGCTGACACTTCTACATGAGTAGGCAGTTTTGCCCTTTTAATCTTTGAGGTAATAGCTGCAATAATAGTAGTTGGACTGTATTTATTCCCAATATCATTTTGTATAACTAAAACCGGTCTGACGCCACCCTGCTCAGAACCGATCACTGGATTTAAGTTTGCGTAAAAAATATCTCCCCGTAAAATAGTCTGCTGCACATTATTCAGCCTCCGCCAACTGACTTTCATATTGAGCTAGCAATTGTTCGTCGGTTCCTTCCTCAGCTAACTTTAAGTTTATGGCTGCCATAATCTGATATCCGTCCTTTAGTTTCTCACGTAAATTTAACCGTTTTCTTTCTAAAATATACACTTTAACCGCTTCACTAATAATTTGACTGCGATCTCCATTCTCTTCCTTTACAACACGATCTACTTCTTTTAATAACTTATTCGGTACAGATATCATTATTCGTTTATTCTGTGTCACAGCTATTCACCTCTAATAAAAATTTATTATAAGGATTAAACTTTACAGCAGACAATCTTAACATAATTATAACTTGCAGTTCATTAATTTGTCAATCTCAGAAACATTTGCACTTATCCATGGAATATGGTAATCTATGGGTAATAATATCTATAAATTTCCATATTCTCATGACAAGAAGGTGTTAGCCAATGATAGGAATGAACATCCGTATGCGTCGAAAAAAGCTGAAGCTTAGTCAACAAGATTTAGCTTATGGAGATTGGACACGCAGTTACATCAGTCAGATTGAAAGCGGACGTATCCAACCATCAATAGAAACCCTAGCAAAAATTGCGTCTAAATTAGATACTACCATCAGCAATCTTATCGGTGATGAGATACTGATACAAAAAGCCAAAGCAGCAGTTTTTTATCCGGATATCTGTAAACAAATTTTAGCTCAACTTCCCGAGACAACTACTACAATATTTCTATACAAGCTAACAAATTCCCTGCTAACTAACAAATCCCTAGACTGCCAATTACCACCAAACGCTGAACTTTATTTTCTAACAGCTAGGGTACTCATTTTCCAAAAAAATTATCCTCACGCCCTGCAAGTATTACTTGACGGAATGAAATATCTGGATGAGTTTTGGCGGATAATATTTTTAGCAAAGCTTCATTTTGTTTATCAACAATTAGGCAAAACAGAAGAGTTAAATAACATTACGCAGCAGATAGCAGCAGTCTTGAACACCAAATACAGTGTAGATGAATTACGACGCAAGCTTACCTACGAATTACATTTTGAATCAAATCCAGTTCGTTCTCAAAATCTTATTTCATTTATCCAAGCCATTGATTATTATCATGAATTTGAACAAGCTTTCCAGATTATAAATGATAATGTATAAAAAAAGGGACATTAAATGTCCCTTTTTTTCAGTATCTATTTAACAATAAAGCTCATAGACTTATCTTAAACGTACGTCTTCTTTGCGCAGAGTCTGTTCTGTGTCTTTATCAAACAAATGGCATTTGCTCATGTTAATTGCTACCCTATGCTCTTCTCCGTCATCAGCTTTTGTCTGTGCATCTACTCTGGCAATCAATTGAGGAACCTCTTCACCCAATGAAAGATATAAGTATGTTTCAGCACCCATAGGCTCAATTACATCTACCATTGCCACAAAC
>JAAZMN010000077.1 GCA_012798795.1 Bacillota bacterium
ATGTGTTTATGCGCTATCTTACTTTGAAAAAACGCGAAGTCAGACTGAAAAGAGTAATGCTTACGAAAGAACTGATTGCGACTTCAGAAACTTCAGTGGGAGAGGTTTTGCGTCATTTTTCTCCTTCGTATTATCATTTGGTCTGGATTTTAGATCCTGAAGGTGAATTAATTGGGGTCATTACAGAATTTGAACTAATCAATGGCTTGCTGGAAAATGGAATTCATGATAAAATTAATAAATTGGTCAAGCATAGAATTTAGCTTAATTGTCCAGCGGTATGTTTTTGAAAGGGTGGCAATGGTGAACATGAAGTTACCGCAGATTTTACCCGATGTGACTAAACCTGCTCGCTATACTAATGGTGAACTAAACGCTTGTCGCAAGAATTGGGATGATGTTCAAGTAAAAATGGTTTTAGCATTTCCCGATTTATATGAAATCGGCATGGGAAATCTTGGCTTCAAGATACTTTATCATATAATTAACCAACGCACTGATTGTTTAGCTGAGAGAGCGTATATGCCGTGGATTGATATGCAGAAGAAAATGAAGGAAGAATCACTTATGCTGACTGCCCTTGAATCCGGGCAGCCGCTTTCGGACTTTGATATAATAGGATTTACTCTGCAGTATGAGCTAAGCTATTCGAATATTGTTAAGATGTTAGATTTAGCAAACATCCCCCGGTTCAGTAGAGAACGTCAAGAAGCTGCTCCGCTAATCATAGCCGGTGGACCTTTGGCGTTTAATCCGGAACCAATCGCTGATTTTCTGGACTGCATTGTTCTTGGTGACGGAGAAGAAGTAATTCATGAGGTGTTGGACATAATTAAAGATAGTAAGCAGGAAAGATCAGCAAAAGACGACATTCTGACTAAACTGTCCAAAGTCTCAGGAGTTTATATTCCCAGCTTTTACCGGATTGAATATTATTCAACAGGCGAGATTCAGGATATAAAACCTAAGTTTGATTATGCTGCGATGCCGGTTTTAAAACGAGTAGTTGCTGATTTGGATCAAACTGAATTTCCAAATAAATTTGTTGTACCATATCTGAAGATAGTGCACGATCGGGCTGTTATTGAGGTTATGCGCGGGTGTACGCGGGGGTGTCGTTTTTGTCAAGCGGGAATGATTTACCGCCCGGTCCGAGAACGAAGCGTGGATACTTTGTTATCTCAAGCGGAAAACTTGCTCAATAGTACGGGCTATGAAGACATATCATTAGCATCTCTATCTACCGGCGACTATACCTGTGTGGAGAAGCTGGTTAAAGAATTGATGAAGCAGCATCATGGCGAAGGTGTGTCTGTATCACTACCATCTTTAAGAGTGGATACATTTTCGGTTAATCTAGCTAAAGAGATTCAGAAGTTTAAGAAAACCGGATTGACCTTTGCTCCGGAAGCGGGGACTCAACGGTTGCGGGATGTAATTAACAAAAATGTAAAAGAAGCGGACCTGTATAAAGCGGTCCGTGGGGCTTTTGCTGCAGGATGGCATCAGATTAAACTATATTTCATGATCGGACTGCCTACTGAGACTAAAGAAGATATTGACGGCATTATAGTATTAGCACAAAATGTGTTGGATATAGGAAAAGAATATTGGCAAAAAGGGCGAAAAAACCCCACCGTAAATGTAAGTATTTCATCTTTTGTTCCTAAAAGTCATACACCGTTTCAATGGGAAGCCCAAGAACGCCAGGAAGTTCTTTTAGAAAAGCAAGCTTATTTACGAAAAAGGCTGCGAATTCCTGGTATTACTTTCCGGTTTCACGATGTAAGGCTCAGTTATTTGGAAGCGATCTTTGCTCGCGGTGACCGCCGATTGTCCACTGCACTGGCTCGTGCAGTAGATTTAGGGTGTCAGTTTGACGGGTGGAGTGAATGTTTCTCTTTTAATGCTTGGATGGAGGCTTTTCAAGAAGTTGGGATTGACGGTGATTTTTATGCATATAGGGTTCGTAAACCGGATGAATTTTTTCCATGGGAACATTTATCCTGTGGAGTAGACCGCAGTTTTCTATTAGAAGAACGTTCAAAAGCTGTAAATGAGATAACAACAGATGATTGTCGTTTTTCTCAGTGCAATAATTGTGCTGTTTGCTCGGATTTATCTGTCTGTAATTGTCTGCAGAAGGGGAATAACGATGAAACGTAATATCCGAATCTGCCTTAGTGTTGGAGAAGTTGGCCGCTATATTTCTCATCTCGATGTTTTACGTACAATGCAAAGAGCAATCAGGCGCAGCAGACTTCCGATAGTTTATTCTGCCGGATTTAATCCTATACCTAAGATCGCTTTTGCATCCGCTTTGCCTGTAGGAGTTACCAGTGAAGCAGAGTATGCGGATTTACAGATGCAAAATCCCATCGCTGCCGCTGAAGTAAAAGATAGACTAAATCAAGTTTTACCAGCAGGATTTCAGATTAAAGCAGCTGTTGAGTTACCCGATGACTATCGACCATTAATGGCAGTAGTTCAGGCAGCAGTGTATTGGATTAAGGTATTAAAGGCTCATGATAATTTGAATGAGCGAATAGCAGAATTTCTTGAATTGGAAGAATGTTTTATTACAATTGAACGAAAAAAGAAGAAGACTATGGCGCAAAAAGATATAAGGAAATTGATTTATCAATTATCATATATTGAGCAGGAAAATTGTATTTATCTGGAATGTGGAAGTGGAATTAATGGGAATTTGCGTCCGATGGATTTATTACCTTTTCTAGACCTTGAATTGACCGATGTGTTAATTCATAGAACAGCATTATTAGTAAGGGCGAAAGGTGATAGATTGGTCACGCCGTTTCAGGTTATAAAGGAGTAAAATATTTATGATTAGAAAGGTTATCATATCTTCATTTCTAAATCAGATTTTAGTTGGAATAGTTGAAGATCATAGATTAGCTGAGTTTTTTTTGGAAAAAGACGAAAACAGCCGGACAATAGGAAATATTTACAAAGGAAAAATTGAAAATGTCCTTCCCGGGATCTCTGCCGCTTTTGTTGATTTAGGATTAGAGCGGAATGGTTTCTTATATGTGGATGATGTAAAAACGCATGCAGAAGATCGGCCAATTAATGAGTTGGTCAAACGAGGGCAGGAGGTTTTGGTTCAAGTTAGCAAAGAACCCGAAGGCAGAAAAGGAGCCAGGGTGGTAAGCCAAATATCTTTACCCGGTCGATATTTAGTGCTGATGCCTTTTGATGAGAGTCTGGGTGTGTCGCGGCAGATAACAGATGCCCGGGAAAGAGCACGACTGCGTGAAATTGGTAGTCAACTTACCCCTCCCGGCATGGGTTTAATTGTGCGCACAGTGGCCGAAGGACATGATTACGAGGATTTGGCTGGGGATCTTGATGAATTAGTTAAGTTGTGGAATGACATTATCAGTAAAAGCAAGCGAAAATCTGCTCCGGTATTATTGCATTATGATCATGATTTAATTTATCGGATTATGCGGGATGTGGTTACTGAGGATATTGATACAATTATTGTAGATCAGCCGTGGATTTATGATAGAATTATCAGCATTACGGATAAACTAGATCTTAATCCGGCTACCAAGATAAAATTATATGATGGGGAAGTAGCTTTATTTGAAGAGCTTGGATTATCCAAAGATCTGGAAAAGGCAACAAAAAAACAAGTTTGGTTAAACAGCGGCGGTTATCTAGTTATTGACCAAACAGAAGCATTGGTCAGTATCGATGTAAATACCGGAAAATATGTTGGTTCGAATAATCTAAAAGAAACGGTTTTACGGACAAACAAAGAAGCTGCAGAAGAAGTTGCTAAGCAGTTAAGACTGAGAAATATCGGTGGAATTATTATAATTGATTTTATTGATATGGATGATGAGCAGGATAAGCAAGATGTTCTTGAGGTATTAAGTCAGGCTTTGGCAAAGGATAAAACTAAGAGTCATGTATTAGGTTTTACAAGGCTTGGTTTGGTGGAAATGACCCGTAAAAAAGCAAAAACACGGTTGAGTCATATATTGGAAACGGTTTGTCCACACTGTAGAGGCACAGGAAGAGTTTTTTCGCAAGACACTATTGCAATTAATCTTGCACAGAGGATTTGTTCTTTAGCTAGAGAACCTGAGGTAAAGTCGGTTAAAGTGGAATGTCACCCTTTAGTGGCAGCTAAATTAATTGGAAAGAAAAAAGAAAATCTGAAGCTGCTTGAAAAAAGAACTAATAAAGAAATATTAGTAGCAGGTGACGATCAGTTTGAGTTAGATGAAATCGAAGTTAGTTTAAACGTTGACAAGGATTAATTTGAATGTTAGAATGAGATTTGTAGGTTGTTGTTTTTTGTGAAACCGCACAGAACGGGCTTTAGAAAAACACTTTAGTGTGCCTGGCTCTGGCGAGTCTGAACAAGGGGGTGGAGTAATGCACGCTGTAGTAGAAACAGGAGGCAAGCAATATCGCGTTACTGAAGGAGACACTATCTATGTAGAAAAACTGGCTCATGAAGTAGGGGAGCAAGTTACTTTAGATAGAGTGCTGTTGGTAAATGATAATGGTAATATTACTGTAGGAAATCCAGTGATAGCCAATGCCAAGGTGATTGCCAAAGTTGATAATCAAATCAAGGCTAAAAAGGTTATTGTATTTAAATATAAGCCAAAGAAGAATTATCGGAAGAAGACAGGGCATCGTCAGCCTTATACTAAATTACTCATTGAAAAGATCGAAGTTTAATGACAGTAATTAAATTTTTTTCTACAGATAGAGGTATTATTGGTTTTTCTGCTAAAGGGCATACAGGTTTTGCCTATCATGGTGAAGATATTGTTTGTTCAGCTGTATCTGCACTGACTCAGACAGCTGTAATTGGCTTTAGAGAAGTGCTCAAGCTGGACATCAGTATTAAAATTAAAAATGGTTATCTTAAATGTGAGCTTCCAAATATTGAATCAAAAGAATTGTGGAAACAGTGTCAGCTTATTATGAATGTTTTATATTCTGGTTTACAAGCTGTTCTTAAGGAATATGGAGAAGAGTACCTGCGTATTGAGGAGGTGGAATTATGCAAATGAATCTGCAATTATTTGCAACTAAAAAGGGTGTAGGTAGTACAAGAAACGGTCGAGATTCTAAAGCAAAGCGTTTAGGAAT
>JAAZMN010000078.1 GCA_012798795.1 Bacillota bacterium
AAAACGCGAACTTTGATTTAGCTTACACCGGTATCGGACGTTCCTTATTGCTTCGAGAAGAATTTGATGAAGCAATGTATTATTTCAAGCATGGTAATAATCGTGAAGGTTATTCTCGAGCTTTCCAAGAGTACCGTAAGATTCGTCTGGAAGAGAATTTCGGTTTAGTAATGATGGGGATTGCATTGGTTATTTTATTGGTAATGTTTTGGCCAAGGTTAAAACGAAAGTTTACCAAAACTGCTGCTACTAGACAAACAGCTGTATCGAATGAGGCGGCATGGCTAGCATTATCAGAGAGTAATACTTTTAAAAGCAAACTGTTAAGGCTATTACATAGCTTAAAGTATAGCTTTTATGTGATTTTCCATCCATTTGATGGATTTTATGAGTTGAAGCATCGTAAACGGGGTAGTTTACCAGCAGCTTCTGTGATTCTTATTTGCGTAACAATTACTTATACTTTGATGAGGCAATATACAGGTTTCCTATTTAATCACAATGATCCAAGTCAGTTAAATATTATTGTTGAACTGGCTAGTGTTTTACTTCCTTTCGGTTTGTGGGTGGGAGTTAACTGGGCTTTTACGACTTTAATGACTGGAAAAGGTACGCTAAAAGATATAATTATTGCTTCAGCTTACGCTTTAGTTCCTATAGTTTTAGTCAATCTTCCATTAATAGTGGTAAGTAATTACTTGATTTTAGAAGAAGGAACTTTCTATAATCTATTTTTGTCACTCGCAGTAATGTGGTCCGGGGTTTTAATGTTTATTGGTGCTGTAATGATAACACATGACTATGGGTTCGGTAAATCTATTCTTACTACCATCCTAATCTTGGTTGGTATGGTGTTTACGATCTTTTTAGGGCTTGTACTAATGAACTTGCTCGAACTTGTAGCTCGGTTTGCCAATGAAGTATTTACTGAAATAACGTACCGGATATAATTTCAGGCGAAGGGAGTGGAGCCATCATGTTAACGAAAGTCAATCATTATATAAGGAAGAGCTTGGTTATATTCTTATTGGTTGTTTTTATGACAATCTTTTGTTTGAGTGGTGTCAAAGCTGGACTATCTGATTTCGAGCTCGTTACGGATAATGGATGTTTAGAGCTGTATATCAATGAATCTACAACAGAAATTGCTGTACAAGTAAAAGAAACTGGTGATATTTGGTATTCCAATCCTAGCGATCGCCAAACTATGGAGAATCTTGCTAGAGGGGCTGCGAAAGAACGTTTAAACTCACAACTTAGTATTGGTTATTACATTGGTAATCAATTAATTACTTTAGATAATTATACTGAGAGTGTGCTCCATGATCAGTATAATATTGTTCCAATTGAAAATGGAGTCAAAGTAAAGTATTTAATAGGTAAAGAGTGGGCTGATAAAGATTATCTTCCGCTAGTAATTAGCCAGGAAGAATTTGATGTATTGCTTTCTAAGTTAGATAACGATGATGACCGCGAATTTGTTCGTGATTTATATGCACTATTCACTTTAGAGCATGGGTATGAGGCTCCTGATAAAATTTCTGTATTAGGAGTAGACCTTGATAAATTGTTTGGTGAATATGGATTAAAAATAGAAGAAGCACGGTTTCGTGCCAATGATAAACGAAGATTGATTCAAGAGTATTTAAAAGCAGTTCAAGAATATAAAGGATACGCGTCTTTAGGAGGCGTAAAAACTGAAGATATTGAGGCAGTGTTTGATACACCAACCTTAATGCGCAAATGGAACATTATGGTTTGGGACCAAGAAGATGCAATTAGTTTAATCAAGGGCAGTGGTTATTCGCCTGATAATATTATCGAGGAGCACCTTAAGTATAATGTTACACCACCGAGCAAAAATCCACAGATTTTTGAGATAGCTATTGAATACATTATTGATGGGGACGAACTGGTTGTAAGAATTCCAAGTGACGAAGTCTTATATCCGAAAAATGTAATTGATCCTACGTCAGATAAATCAATTTCATTTCCGCTAACTACGATAAGTGTTTTACCATACTTTGGTGCTGGAAACAAGGAAGAAACAGGGTATATTTTTGTACCTGATGGTTCAGGTGCTTTAATCAAAATGAATAGTGGTAAGACGAGTGCTCAACCTTATCGCCAAACTGTTTATGGTAGAGATCATTCTACCTCTGCAGTTCGGGAGTATACATATGATCTTGATTCTCAAATACATCTTCCGGTATTCGGTGCCAAACATCAAGATAAAGCTTTTTTAGCAATTATTGAATCCGGCGATTCTTTTGCCAGAATTAATGGTGAAATTGCTGGAATGACTGATTCATATAACAAGGTATTTAGTAGTTTTGCTTACATTCCCAATGCTCGTGTTTATATGCAATCAGGTGGAGCAGTAATTTATATGCGCGATTTATCAATTAACATGTATCAGGCTAGACCTTATCTAAATGATATTGCTATTAGGTATACATTCCTAGCTGATGATCAAGCAGATTACTCTGGAATGGCACAGCGTTATCAAAAATATCTTGTAGAACGTCATGGTCTGAAAAGACTTGACCAAACTGAGAGTATTCCTTTGCTTATAGAATTGATTGGTGGAATTGAAAAGACTGAACCGGTATACGGTGTTTCGAAGAATGTAGTTAAACCTGTTACCAGTTATGAACAAACTGAGAGTGTAGTAGATCACTTTCTCCATGAAGGAATAGGCCAATTAGTGGTTCGTTATAGTGGGTGGCTCAAGGGCGGAATGGAACACGTTTTCCCATCACGGGTGAAAGTGGAACCTAGACTTGGTACAGAAGGGCAGTTAAAAGAACTTGCAGCCAGTTTACGCGCGAAGGATGTTGAGTTTTATCCCAATGTCAATTTCCTTAATGTATACAAGACATCCTTATTTGATAATTATATTCAATTCAGGGATTCAGCACGTGCTCTAGACAGAAAACCAGCTTATCTAAATCGCTATAATCTTGCGACCCATATGAGAATACGTGGTGAAGAGATTTCCCTCTTATCACCCGGTGAGTTGCCAATAGTTATCGATGGATTTCTTGAGGATTACTTGCAACTTGGTATTTCGGGATTATCTTTTGATGTCCTAGGGTATCAGTTATATGCAGATTATAAAGTCAATGCTGATGAACTTATTGACCGGGTTCAGGCTAAGGATATAGTAATGGAACAGATGAGTAAACTACGGAATCAACAGCTTTCATTAATGGTGGGCGGTGCTAATGTTTATACCCTACCGTATGCTGATTTTGTGGTTGAGCTGCCTCAATGCAGCCGGAACTACGAAATAATAGACCAGGGAATTCCCTTTTATCAGATGGTATTACGGGGATACATTCCCTATGCAGGTGAGCCGGGAAATTTAACGAAAAGGTCACAGACGTATTTGCTTAAGCTTTTAGAGACAGGAGCGGTTCCCTATTACTTGTTATCGTACGCAGATTCAGTTGAAGTAAAAGCATCGCGTTTTGAGAGCTTATATTCTATCAACTATCTTGAACATAGTGAGAATATAGTTAACGTATATAGTAATGTTAATAGTATTTTAAAGTCAATCTGGCACGAACGAATAATTGAACATGAAAGTTTAGGTATTAATGTTTATCGAACTCAATATGAAGGTGGAACTTCTATAATTGTAAACTATAACTCTGAGTCTGTCGAAGTATTAGGTTTGGAGATACCAGGATATGGCTATAGGATTTTGAGAGGAGGGGATCAGATTGGCCAAGAGAATTAGGGTAAGCTTAAGCTATAGACAGCGGCAGATAATAGGTGGATTGGTATTTACGTTTCCATTTATTATTGGATTCACCTTGTTCTTTCTCTATCCATTTATTCAGTCAATAATATTTAGTCTTAATGAACTTGAACTTGGAGCCTCTGGGTATTCATTGGTATGGCAGGGATTAGGTAACTATCGTTATGCTTTGTTGGAGCATGCATCTTTTAATGAAAGATTTGTAGACAGTATTACTGATACCTTGAGTAGCTTACCAATGGTTATTGGGTTTAGTTTATTTGCGGCTACTATACTGAATCAAAAGTTTAAAGGCAGAGGGATTGCCCGGATGATCTTGTTTTTACCGGTAATTCTAGGATCAGGTGTTGTCCTAAAAATGCAAACCGGTGATTGGGCGTATATCATGGCTCAGGATTCAGCTAACGCTAACTATTTTGCTGGAAATGCTTTGAACGATATTCTCGGGATGATTCGATTACCTGAATCTGTAATAGAATACTTGATTGATGTAATTACTAGCAGTCAAGAAATTATTCAGGCCTCTGGAGTTCAAATTCTAATTTTTCTAGCCGGGCTTCAGTCAATTCCTGGATCTGTTTATGAAGCAGCTGATGTTGAGGGAGCAACAACATGGGAGAAGTTTTGGTTGATTACTTTTCCAAGCTTAAGTCCTCTGATCTTGACAAATGTTGTTTATACTGTCATTGATTCGTTTACTACTACCCGAAACCCACTTCTGCTGTTAATTGAGGATGTATCTTTTACTGGAGCAGGTTTTGGTGTTGCGATGGCTATGTCAATGCTATATTTTCTATTCGTAGCCGTTTTATTGATTATAGTTTACGCTATCATTTCAAGATTTGTGTTCTATAATGTGTGATCGGAGGAGGAATTATCATGACACGATTGCAAAAGAAAAGACTTACTAGTATAATTAGCACCATTTTTAGAACAGCGGTCTTAATTGGAGTATCGTATGTTATTATTCAACCTATGCTCACGAGGTTATCCACATCGTTTATGAATGTAGAAGAACTGTATGACCAATCTGTTAAGTGGATAGCCAGAAATCCAACATTATATAACTACCGTCAATGTTGGGTTCATATGAATTATCCGCAAGCTTTGTTTAATACATTTACCTTGACTTTAGTCGTAAGTGTACTTCAGGTGGCAGCATGTACCTATATCGGTTATGGTCTTGCCAGATTTAAATGGGCTGGAAGTGGATTATTGCTTGGGTTAGCGATTTTTAGTCTAGTTGTGCCTCCGCAAATGATCCGTATTCCATTATACCTCCATTTTCGCTTTTTCGATTTGTTTGGTATTTTAAAAGGTAATCCTATTAATTTAGTGGGTACGTATTGGCCATTTATTTTAACGGCGATCACTGGTTCTGGGTTCCGTAATGGATTATACATTTATATTATGCGGCAGTTCTTTCGGGGGATGTCTAAGGAACTTGAAGAAGCCGCCTATGTTGATGGTGGTGGATTATTAACTACTTTCTTTAGAGTTATGTTGCCGAGTGCGGTTCCAGGTTTAGTAGTTGTTTTCTTGTTTTCATTCGTGTGGCAATGGAACGACTATTTCTATACTACTATGTTTATGAGTGGTAAGAACTTCCTTCCGCAAGCACTTGAACAAGTGGCCAGTAGAGCCGCTAACGTTATTCATGCAACTGATAGAGTTGCAGTAATGAGTGGATTGGTTCAGGATAACTTTAGTACAGTAATTAACAATGCCGGAATGATCATGGTCATTACACCCCTATTGATTATTTATCTTTTAATGCAGCGCTATTTCGTAGAAAGTATCGAACGGACTGGGCTTGTAGGTTAGTGCTGACTAGCACGACCTCAAAGGTAAGGTACTGATGAAGAAAGGTTTTCTGTGGCTAAGTAGTTAGTCGCTATAATTGCGGTTTTTATGTCAATGGCCTCTTAAAGTATGATAGAAGCAAAGTGTTTTAGGATACTAAAATACTTTGCTTTACACAGTACTCCGGACTTTTCTCTTTATTAGAGAACACTTATGAACTTACATGGAGGTTAAAGAATGAAATCTTTTAAGAGAACCATGTGGATATTTTTTCCCTTATTGCTCCTAAGTTTGGGAGCTTTAGTATCTGCACAAAATGAGGTTGTAGTAACTGTAGATCTCAGTAAAGAGTATCAAACTATGAAAGGTTTTGGTGCAGCAATTGCCTGGTATGATAACTGGGTTACAGCTCATCCCAATCGCGAAGGTATTTACGATGCTATTTTTACAGATTTAGGATTGGATATATTGCGCATTCAGAATTGGTATGGAAAATCAGAACCTCTTGGCGTTGATATATCATCTATTGTAAGAGCAGGACGCGAGAGACTAGGAGACTCGTTTGAGATTCTTATGACCTCGTGGGTTCCTACTGTAGAGCTGAAAAGTAATGGTAGTTTAGGTGATGGTGGAACACTTAAGAAGGTTGACGGGCAGTACGCTTACGACTTATTTGCTGATTATTGGTATGATTCCTTGCAAGCTTATGCGGAAATTGGGATAATTCCTGATTATATCAGTATACAAAACGAGCCGGATTATCCTGCAGAATGGAATGCCATGCTTTTGGCAGCGACAGAGACACCGTTGATTGCAGGCTATTCACAGGCACTTGATGCTGTATATGATCGCCTACAGGAAATGGATTCCCCACCAAAAATTCTCGGTCCTGAGGTTATTGGGCTAGGTTACAATACAATTCAAGATTATTTAAAGAATATGGATTTAACAAAAATTGACGGGATAGCTTATCATCTTTATCATGGTGGCGATCATACAAAACCTGATAGTTTCAAGTTTAACATGCTTAATGTAGCTAGTAACTATCCGGATATTCCAATTTTCCAAACAGAATTTAATCGTGGAACCGGTTTTGAAAATGCGTGGTTAATTCATAATTCGTTAACTAGTGGGAATGTGAGTGCATATCTTTTTTGGGATTTAATCTGGGATCAAGCAGGCCTAGTGACCGTAGAATTTCCATGGGATCGTACACGGTGGCAAACTGAAGAAGGTTATTTTAAAACTGAACATTATTATGCAGTTCAACATTATTCTAAGTATATTTCGCAAGGTTACCAAAGGGTCGGTACAAGCACGAGTAGGAATGATTTATTAAAAACAACAGCGTTTATTGCTCCCGATCAATCTCAAATTACTGTAGTAATCTTAAATACTAGCTTAAAAGATGAGTTGTTCCGCTTGGAATTAGAAAACTATACAATTGTAGATTCCAGTGTTTATATAACCGAGTTTGGAGTTAAAGATGGTGCTGCTTTTGCTGATTATGGTTCATTATCTGACAGCGGCTTAAATCTACCTAAACAAAGTGCAGCTACGATTGTGTTACATATAGATTAACCTGCTTTAAAAGACAGGAGGGAAACTATGAATAGTCTCAAGCAATTAAAAAGGCATCCTGACTTTATTGTTGACGAGTATAAAGCTGGAGACTTTAAGTTAGTTTTCAATGATTTAGTTGCAGATTTATTTGTTGAAAAAGATGAATTTGTCGGTGTAGAATGGGCTTTATCTGACTTACAAGCTGATGTTTTTCGAGTTACAGATAAACTGCCTTCGATTAAACGTGATCAAAATAGTTTAGTCAAAAATACAGTAATAGTTGGCACTATAGATGGTTGTCAGGTTATTAAGGACTTAATTATCAATGACAAGCTTGATGTTAATGATATTAAAGGTAAAACTGAGTCCTATGTGATTCAAACAGTAAAAAATCCGCTTCCAAATGTTGATTTAGGATTAGTTGTTGCCGGAAGTGATTGTCGCGGTGCTATCTATGGTATTTATGAATTATCGCGGCAAATTGGTGTTTCGCCATGGTATTGGTGGGCCGATGTGACCTCAGTTAAACGTGATAATTTAGTAGTTATGGACGGAATATATAAACAGGGTGAGCCTTCCGTTAAATACCGTGGAATATTTCTTAACAATGAAGCTCCCAGCTTGAGTAGTTGGGTTGAAAGAACATTCGGTGGGTTTAATCACAAGTTTTATGTTAAAATTTTCGAACTAATTCTAAGGTTACGCGGTAATTTTTTGTGGCCAGCTATGTGGAGTCCCAAGAGTTTTTTTAGGGACGATCCCTTAAATGCAAAGTTAGCAGACGAATATGGGATCGTTGTGGGTACATCACATCACGAACCTATGATGCGCAGCTGGGGAGAATGGGGTAGATTTGGGGAAGGCGACTGGAATTATAGTACTAATAAGGCCAATTTACTAAAATTTTGGGAAGATGGAGTCCGAAACACTAAGGATTATGAGAAGATAGTTACCATAGGTATGCGTGGTGATGGCGATGAGCCTATGATGGATGATGATGCCCCACTCGAAACTAAGATTGAGGCAATGGAAAATATTATTACAAGGCAAAGAAAAATTCTAGCTGAGGTTCATCATAAAGATACTGAGGACATTCCCCAGGTATTAGCCCTCTATAAAGAGGTGCAGGAGTTTTATGAAAATGGCCTAGATGTGCCTGATGATGTAACTGTTTTATTGGCCAATGATAACTTTGGCAATATTAGAATGTTACCGAAGCCTGAAGAAAGACATCGTTCAGGTGGTTATGGGATGTATTATCACTGGGACTATGTTGGCGGGCCTAGGTCTTATCGATGGGTTGATACTGTACCATTTCCGAAAACTTGGGAACAGATGAAAACCACCTATGATTATGGTGTTGATAAGATTTGGGTAGTTAATGTTGGTGACCTTAAAGGACATGAGGTTCCAACCGAGTTTTTTTTAGAAATGGCTTATGATATCAATAAATGGCATAAAGATAACTTGGATAAGTTTACTATTCAATGGGCAGAACGTGAGTTTGGAGCTCAATATGCATCAAGTATTGGTGAGATAGTTACGAAGTACATAAAATATAACGGGCGACGCAAACCTGAGCATGTTCGTCCTGATACTTACAGCTTGGTAAATTATAAAGAAGCAGAAACAGTACTCCGGGACTTTGAGGAATTGGTAGAAGAAGCTGAAGATATTTACGCGATGTTACCTGATAACCTACGAGATGCTTTCTTCCAACTAGTACTTTACCCAACTCGTGGTAGTAAGAATGTATTAAAGCTAAATATTTATACTGGTCTAAACCACATGTATGCAGATGAAGGTAGAGCAATAGCGAATGATTATGCTAAACTTGTAGAAACAGTTTTTCATGAAGAAGCGGCAGACACTGAGCATTACAACGGTTTTATGGCTAATGGTAAGTGGAATGGCGTGATGCGAAATGGTCACATTGGTCAGACCGGGTGGAGAATACCAGAGAAGAACATGATGCCTAAGGTCAAAAACATTGATTTAGAAGCTGGTTCCGAGATGGGGATAGCTGTTGAGGGAACTGAACAAGTATGGACTGCATCCGATGTAATCATTGAAGCTTTACCAACTTTTAGTAGTCTCACTAAAGAGAAATTTTATATAGAGATTTTTAATCTAAAAACCCACCCCTTTACTGTCAAACTTGATGTTAACAAACCGTGGATAATTGTGCCACGAGAAATAGACATCGATAAACAAGAGAGAATCTGGATTGATATAGATTGGGAAAAAGCTCCAATAGGTGAGAGAATAAATGGTGAAATTTACATTGAGGGTACCGGTAAAAATGCTGCTATTAAAATTGATGTTAACAATTTAGATGTAAAAAAGTTTGCTCGCTTAGAGAGAATGACCTTTATCGAAAGTAATGGTTACATTTCCATTGAGGCAGAGCACTACCAAAATAATATTGCAGTTAATGGAGTACAGTGGAAACGAATACCTGATTACGGACGTACTTTATCATCAATGGCAGTATTTCCCAACACCTGTTCAACGGCTAATCCACCGGAAAACTCACCTTATCTGGAATACAGTGTGTATGTCAGTACTCCCGGTGAGTTGACGGTTACTATCTATACTGCACCGTCTAACAATATCTATCGAAAACGTGGACTATGTTATGGAATTTCTTTTGATGAGCAGCCTATTCAGATAGTTGACACTTTCCCTAAGGAAAATGATGCTTTCTATACATCACCTCTGTGGAGTATTGGTGTCATGGAAAATGTGAGAAAAACGGTTACAAGACACGAAATTAACGCATCAGGAGTCCATAAACTTCAGTTTTGGATGGTTGATCCAACTGTAGTGTTACAAAAGATAGTAATTGATATGGGGGGAGTTAAACCAAGTTATTTAGGGCCACCGGAAAGCTATTTTGTGTATAAGGTCTCGGGATAAGTAAATCTTTTTGTATGTAATCAAAAAATTATGTAAGGAGTGTCTGTCTTGAAGAACTTTAGAACCAATATTTGTGTGTTGCTAGTTGTTTTGGTTGGTTTGGCTATGAACGTAAGTGCAGCTGAGCATGTTCTCAATCCTATTGCAGATACCTTTGTTAGAGATGGTTGGAATGCAGAAGAGAACTATGGTACTGTCGAATCTCTAGAGTTAAAATGGGAATCAGATAGAGAAGGTATGACTAGAATTGCCTTCATTACCTTTGATATTAGTGACATTTCTTCAGTTGAGAGGGCAAAGCTACGCCTTTATGTAGAGTGGGCTGATCAGTTAGAAGTAAGAGAGCTAGCAGTTTGGGATATGACAGGTTTTGAATGGTCTGAAAATGAATTGACTTGGGAATCTGCACCCAGTGAAGGCGGTTCACTAATTACTTATTTAGGTGTCCCTAACATACCTGATATTTGGTATGATGTCGATGTGACTTCAATACTTAAAGATCACGTTGAAGAAGGGGCTTCAACATTTACTGTTCGGATCGAAAACATATCGGATCATTGGGGTGGGTTAGTAAATATCACAAGTAGAGAAGGTGCAAATCCATCTCAGTTAGTCATTGTTGACTAAGCCTATTAGCCGGAGGAAGATCGGGTTTTAGCCATCTTCCACCAGCTAATTAATGTACTAACATCTTTCAGGGAAGATACTTTGTAATAAATGCTGTAAGGAGGAAAAGTAATGCCTTCAGATGAAATAAAGCGTTGGGTTGGTACATGGGCAGCAGCACCGCAACTAGTAGAACCACATAATATGCCTCCAAATCCAGGGTTGCCCCATAATACTCTGCGCCAAGTTATTCGTGTTTCTCTTGGTGGAAGTCAAATTAGGTTAAGGTTGTCTAATGAATATGGCAACTCTCCTCTCAAGATTAATCAAGTTTGTTTAGCAGATCACATATTAGATAATAAAATTAAAGCTGATACGTCAAAAACACTAACTTTTAACGGTAGTAATTCGATAACAATTCCAGCAGGTGGGACTGTTATCTCGGATAAACTACAGTATACTTTCTGTCCTCTTAGCACTTTGGCTATAAGCATTTACTTTGGCGATACACCCAGCAGCTTAACAGGACATCCCGGTTCAAGAACAACTTCTTATATTGAACGTGGTAATGGCACTGTTCTATCTAATATGCCTTCTGCAATAATTACAGAGCATTGGTATGTAATCACAGGCATAGATATTCTTACCGATGATCCCGATTATGCAGTTGTTGTGGCAATAGGTGATTCGCTTACTGACGGAAGGGGCTCAACAACAAATAAAAATAATCGTTGGCCCGATGTGTTGGCTAACAGACTGTTTGCAAATGCCAAAACTTCTAAGATTGGAGTGCTTAATCAAGGAATAGGTGGAAATGCGGTGTTGTTTGGGGGCTTAGGTCCAACAGTAACCAAGCGGTTTGAACGGGATGTGCTGGCACAATGTGGAGTTCGATATCTGATTATCTTGGCTGGTATCAATGATATTGGAGGTGCCAATGCCAATTTACAAACCGCAGAAGGTTTAATCTCTGCTTATAATACATTTATTAAGCAGGCACACCAAAAAGATATACTGGTATATGGAGCCACAATTTTACCTTTTGGAGGTTCAATATATGATAATCCACAGAAAGAACAATTAAGACAAACTATAAATGAATGGATTAGGACAAGTGGCGAATTTGATGCCGTAGTCGACTGGGATGTTGTAATCTGCGATCCTGGTAATCCTGAGAGAATATTTAGTCTGTATGATTCTGGCGATCATTTGCATCTGAGTCCAGAAGGATATAAGGAACTAGCGGGAACAATAGATTTGAACCTATTTTAATCTTGTACATACAGGGGAGAAGGAGGCACATATTATGGGAAATATTGAATCTATGCCGATAACACCTCATCCGAATGCTTGGGTCTATCAAGCTGATGAAGCTGAACTTACCGGTGGAGCGAGAGTGGAAGCGGCGAATAAGGGTTTTACAGGGAAAGGCTATGTGGCCGGATACTTTGATAGTAGTACAGCTGCTACAACATTTAGAGTAAATGTTCCTGCTGCCGGAGATTATTATATATCGCTCAGATATTCAGCGGGGGCGGCAGGGAATTGGAACGCAGATCGGACAGTTGGATTATCTATTAATAATGGGGAGCTTAGGAAAGTTGTATTTAAGAGTATTAGTGCTGCTTGGGATGTATGGTCAGAAAATATCCAAAGGGTAAAACTTGAAGCGGGGATAAACACGATAACTTATAGGTGCTTAACTGAAGACGATAATTCCGACTGTATTAACCTTGACAAGTTATCTGTATGGCCGTATGATCCAAATCCGACGATCACTAATATTGTGTTTGATAAAAGTACATACATTGTAAGTAAGAACTACACCATCCAGAGTAAGATTTTTCAAGTGAACACTAATGGTATACAGCTCGAAAATAATTCACCGGTATCATACAGTTCGTCAGATCCTACAGTGGTAAATGTTGATGAGTGTACCGGAATTATTAAAGGTATTGAAGAAGGTACAGCTATTGTTCAAGCAGAAAGTAATGGTTATTCTGCAGAAGCTGGTGTAATAGTAGAAGCTAACCCATCAGCAACGGTGAGTTTTGCGTCGACAACTCGTCCTGTAGATCCCAGTATGTTTGGCTATATCTTGACACCAAATTATGATGTTCCTAATAGTAGGATGACCCTGCTTGGTCCACTTCTTAACCGCGAAACAATACCTGCTCAGAATTTCCAAGCTATTAGCGATCTAGACGGGTCTTATTATATTTATGAGGATAGTATTCTACAACGGAGTTTGGAATCTTATTTAAGGGCTAAGGCGAATGGGTTAAAATGGTATATGCTGTTAGGTATGAGTCCTTCATGGGCTGCACCAAGTAAAGGTCCGATAGATTCATGGAAGAACGAACCTAAGAAAAGCCCAATTGAACAGGCTCGCTTCAAGCAGTACATAAAAGATATACTTCAGTATTACAAAGATAATGGTGCCAAGCCGGACTTTGCAGATTTAACCAATGAATATTGGACAGGAACCGAAGAGATTTTTAAAGGTAATTGGGAGGCATTAAGAGAGGTGTTTCCTGATTTCATCCCAGCAGTTGGCCCGGGTGGTGTCGGGTTTGCTGGAATTCCTGATTTCTACATACCATACGCAAGTGCGAATAAGATAACTCTGGAAGGTCCCGCCTGGCATGAATTTTGGGTTCATGATCATTATGCTACATTTGACCATCTACAAGAGAGAAAAAAAATAATTGAAAATTACCAGCATCAATACCCAGAAACTAATGGTAGATATATAGTGTGGGAAGAGAATAATGCAGGTTCAAAAGATCCAACAGATTGGACCCGCAGTATGGCAAATGTAATCAGAACCGGTGTCACCCAAAATATAAAAGGATGTTTAGAGCCTCATAATGCCAATGGAATGAGTGATTTATTAACTACTAATGTAAAGCAAGAGAATCCCGCAGCCAGAAGGCCGATATGGTGGGTATACTACATGTTTTCGCAGATGTCCGGTAACTATGTAGAAATATCTACCGAAGGTACTCATGAGTTTACAGCTGCTGCTTGTATGGATTCAGAGGAATTAAAAATAATATTTGCCAAAAACGATTGTACCGGATCCGTTGATTTGCGGTTGAAGGATCAGCCTTATGCAGGACAAGATATTAGGGTCGATTTATACAAGATAACTACTAGTGAAAACAACGGATTGGAATTCCAATATAGTCTAGATCCGATTCCAGCTTCCGAAACTAATCTTGAGTTGTCCATCAATGATATTAATGCCAATGAATCCTGGATGGTTGTTATTAAAAAACTAGAGTCATTACCTAGCTTTTTCCATCCAATGGCACCCGATGATGGGGAAGTAGTTACAGCTGCCCCAACTTTAACTTGGTCGCAAGCACGAGATGCTGTTAGTTATACGCTAAAAATAGCTGCTAATAAGGACTTAGATAATCCGGTTATATATGAGTCAGGTTTACAAGCTACAAACTATACCATAAAGAAAGACTTAGAGATTGGCCAAAAATATTATTGGACCGTGGTGGCTGAGAATAGGTTCGGTTTTAAACCGGTTTCCAATAATACAGTGTATTCATTCATAGTTGGTGAGGATATCAACGTTCCCGGGCAGTTTGGGCCATACTTACCATCTGTGAACGCTCCAAATCAATCAGTTATTCCAGAATTTCAGTGGTCGACAGCATATAATGCTACTTCATATAGATTGGTTGTATCGAAAAAACCGGATATGTCGGACCCTGTGATCAATAAAAGCAGCATAACCAGTGTAAGAAATACCGGTATGTATGGTCCAAATTCTCAAGTATATTATCAATCAGAGATAACTTTAGATTACGATACTCGTTATTATTGGACTGTATACGCAGTTAATGCTCATGGAGAGAGGCCTATGAATGGGCCACTACGGTTCTTTACTACAAAGTCAGAGGGCGATGAGCCGAAAGAATTCCGTTTAGTAGCTCCGGCGAACGGTGAAACAGACATTCCAGCAAGAGCTGTACTTTCTTGGGAAGCATCTAAAAATGCATTTTTCTATAAGCTTGAAATATCAAGTAATGGTGATATGTCTAATCCGCTCCTTGTCCGAGATAGAATGATCTATAATAAATATACCGTAGAACCGAATCTATTAAAGCCAAATACTACCTATTATTGGAGAGTAACAGCTTATACCAAAGATTTATTACATTCGGTTGAGGCCTCTGACCAAATTCGTTGCTTTATCACAGAGTCTGTACCTTGCTCACCGTTATTGTATGCAGTAAAATCTGGAGATGAAAGTTGTGTTTTATGGTTTCATTCGTCGTATGGTGCAAGATCATACAAAGTTTTGTATGGCACCAGCTCTAACAATTATACCGAAGTTATAGATGGTGTATTACAAAGTCCATATACAGTAACCAGGCTCAAAAACGGTACAATGTACTACTTCGCTGTGGTCGCTGTTAATGAAGAAGGAAATAGTTCGATATGGAATGAGAGATCAGCTGTACCAATGGCTAATCCAGATAAGAAAGGATGAATTTATGATGTTAGAAAAAGTACTTGTGTTCTGTACCCTATGCTTAGTTTTTTGGCAAATAGTTGAATGTAATATTGCAGTCGAAGCAGCAAACCCATATATGCCACTTTGGGAACATATTCCTGATGCAGAGCCCCGTGTTTTTGAAGACCCGGATAATCCCGGAAAATATCGCGTCTATATCTATGGTTCTCATGATACGAGAAGGTATGCCTATTGTGGATATGATATTCCGGTTTGGTCTGCACCGGTTGAAGACTTAACCGACTGGCGTTACGACGGCATTGGTTTTCAATCTATCGTAAATGGAGTACCTGATGTCTTGTTTGCACCGGATGTTGTCGAGGTAGTGGAAGCTGATGGAACAAAAATATACTATTTGTATCCTAACAACCAATCATGGGGAAGAAATTCTCAAGTAGCTAAATCCAAGCGACCTGATGGACCTTTCGAAGTGTGCAACTGGAAACCCGGTAGTACTACTGAAACAGTAGGAATTATGGGTTTTGATCCGGCTGTCTTTGTAGATGATGATGGAAGAGTATATGGATACTGGGGTTTCCAACGTTCCTTTGCTGCAGAATTAGATCCTAATACCATGGCTACAATCAAGCCCGGCACACGTCAAGTTAACGATATGATCGGAAGCTGTAATGACAAAGATGGTAACGATTTTAGATTTTTTGAGGCTGCCTCTTTACGTAAAATAGAGGACAAATATGTGTTGGTTTATAGTAGAAAAACCAAACATGGTGAATATGGTCTTGGTGAGTCTAATTCTACGTTAGCATATGCTTATTCAGATAGTCCATTAGGACCATGGACATATGGTGGAACTTTAGTCGATTCTCGTGGGCCTGATATTGGTGAAAATGGAAGGATTATCACTACGCAACCATCACATAACACTCACGGTAGTATTCTCGAAGTTAATGGACAATGGTATATAACCTATCATAGAAGTACCAATAATGATGGATATTCACGCCAAGCAATGGTTGAACCGATTAACGTAGAAGTGACTGAAGATGGTGCGGTAGATATCACAGGAACTAGGATTATAGAGGATAATTATGGCAACAAATACACCGGAGCGGAAGTTACCTCTCAAGGTTTTGAGATCGATGGGTTAGACCCGTATAAATATCATTCTGCAGGTATTAACTGTTATATGTTAGGTGGACCTTACGTCAAGGCTACCTACGATACATTTAGAGATGATGCACCTGTTGTCAACATTCGAAACAATGCCATTGTTGGATTCAAGTACTTCAATTTCTCCGAGCAGCCTACTGAAGGACATAGCAGTCAGCTTGAAGTCTATATTACGCCCAATGGCGTAGATGGTACAATTGAGGTTATGATGGACAGTCCTTGGGAGAGGCAAGGTGGAGTTAAACTTGGTAGCTTAAGCTTCTCTAAAGATTTAGAACAGCAAATTACAAAACTGGTTTTCCCTGTTCAAGCTGTTGATCAAGTAGAAGGAAAACACGCAATCTATTTCATCTTCAAAGCAAATAGTTCACGGTTGATTTGTGATTTTAACGGGTTGAAATTCAGTCAGACTGAGACACCTGCGAAAGAACCATATGTAGCTGAATTAGATGATTGGGACTTGAAGGAAGTAGTTCCTCCAACGATTACTATTTCAGTTGATAACAAATCTTTGGGAGACTTCGAGATGTCTGATTATGATTATAACATTTATAAATATACCTATCTGATTCCTGTCGGATCTACCACTGTACCTCAAGTAACAGCAACATCCAGTGATGATAGGATAAAAATAAGTGTTCGGCAGGCAGCGACTCCATTAGGTACAGCTTTAGTAACTTTGAGTAAAGATGATCAAGTCAAGGAGTATTCCATAGAGTTTTCCAGTCATGAAACTGTCAGTTTTGAAGAAGGACTTCCGGAAGGTTGGGAAGTGTTATACCCCACCGATTCAGAGGAGCCTTTAGGTGCTATTACCACCTCCGATGATACGGTAAGTATTCAAACTCATAAGCCGGATTGGGAGTATCCTTACAGTAAGAATACAATCCAATCACCTCAGTCAATGACAGGGAACTGGACAATTACTGTAAATATCACCACGGATAAACCACTTAACGATTCTTCTGTTACAGTGAATACTCAAGTGGGATTGGCTGTACGCAACGACAGCACTAATGATTTTTATAGTCTTGGTGCAGTAGGCTTGGGTAATACGATAAACACTAGAAATGATGGGCGTGCCGGTGGTGCTTCGTTTAAAAACACTTCGGTAGAAAGCTTGGGTAACACCAATTCTTATTGGTTACGCATAGTGAAGGATGGCAATAATTTACAAGGGTTTTATTCCGATGGTAATCTTTCATCTTGGCAAAGTGTCGGAAATCCAGTGTCTTTTGACTCGGAATTTTTTGAAAATGGTAAGCTGCAGTTGTTTGCTAGCAACCAGAGTTTTAGAACAGATCTGGAGGCAACCTATACAGTTTCCTTAACTATGTCAGATTAATATAGAAAGGGATGGTAGCTAAATGAAAAAAGGATCTTTTTATACCAAAGAGTATCGTAATGTGTTTCGTGAATTAGGGTATTCTGAAGCAGAAATCGATGCTAGAGTTGAACAAACGTTTCAGACCATGTTCTATGGTAGTGATGAAGAACGTATTTATCACCCTGTAGGTGAGGATATGGCTTATATTGTCGATACCGGTAATATCGATGTACGTACAGAAGGAATGTCATATGGCATGATGATGTGTGTACAGCTCGATCGTAAAGAGGAATTTGATCGCCTATGGAAATGGACTAAAGCTTATATGTACCATGACGATGATACGGAGGAAAAAGGGTACTTTGCTTGGTCGTGTAAACTGGATGGGACACGAAATTCTGAAGGAGCTGCTCCCGATGGCGAAGAGTATTTCGCCATGGCTCTCTTCTTTGCATCACACAGATGGGGTGACGGGGAAGGAATTTATAACTACTCGCAAGAAGCTCGTACAATCTTACGTGATTGTATTCATAAAGGTGAAAAACCTGGTACCGGACATCCGATGTGGGATCCGAAGACCAAGCTGATTAAGTTTGTTGCAGGCTGTAATTATACGGACGCTTCCTATCATTTACCGCATTTCTACGAATTATTTGCCCTTTGGGCAGACGAAGAAGATAGACCATTCTGGAAGGAAGCAGCCACGGCAAGTAGGGCTTTCTTAAAAAAAGCATGCAATCCGGTAACCGGTTTAAGTCCGGAGTTGTCTGAATTTGATGGAACTCCACTAAGAAGATTTTGGCCGGGAAGCTATCGGAGGGATCTTTACTATTCTGATGCATATCGGACCATCGCCAATATAGCTATGGATCATAGTTGGTTCAGTCAGGATTTAGACAATCCAGAAGATTGGCGTTGTGAAACAGCTGATAAACTTCAGCACTTCTTCTGCCATACTGTTAAGCGGTGGCCGGATGGTATCTATGAAATAGATGGAAGGGTACTTCCTGGAAAAGCATTGCATCCTGTTGCCATTATTGCAACGAATGCTCATGCGTCTTTAGCAGCGAAGGGTGCTTATTGGGAAGAGTGTGCACGCAAGTTATGGGATACACCTTTAAGACTTGGTGATAGACGTTATTATGATAACTGCCTCTATCTGTTTGCTATGCTTGCACTTAGCGGAAAGTATCGAATTTACTAAGAAGAGACTTTGAGGAGGGTGGCAATGACACGGGAGGAAGCAAGGAAGAAGATCAATCCGATTACTAAAATGGATTATCCGGATGCTGACGTGATTCGTGTAGACGATACATACTATATGATCAGTACCACAATGCATTTTATGCCCGGTGGAGTAATTTTACGCTCTTATGATTTAGTAAACTGGGAAATTTGTTCGTATGTATACGATAAATTAGAAGATAATGTTGCACATAACTTAGGTGATGGTAAAGGTATATATGGCAAAGGTATGTGGGCAGGTTCCTTACGCTATGCTAACAACCGTTTCTATGTATGCTTTTCAGCTAATGATACCGGTAAAACCTATTTATTCGACGCAGAAAATATTGAAGGACCTTGGAACAGACGCTATATTGAAGGCTTCTATCATGATCCTTCTTTACTGTTTGATGGAGTTCGTACTTATATTGTTTACGGGAATCGCGATATCTGGATTACAGAACTTGATAAGAGCTTGGCAAAACCTAAGCAGGGTGGTCTGCATCGAATGATTATTTCTGATGCAGGCAATCCAATGCTTGGGTATGAGGGAGCTCATATTTATAAAATTAATCAGAAGTACTATGTGTTCTTGATTCACTCTTTGAGGGATCGTTGGCGAAGAGTAGAGGCATGTTTCGCCTCTGATTCACTTGAAGGAGAGTTTACCGGTGGTGATGTCCTCAATGATGATAGAGGATATTGCGGTCAAGGCGTGGCTCAAGGTGGTATAGTTGACACCCCGGATGGTGATTGGTATGCCATACTGTTCCAGGATAGTGGAGCAGTTGGTAGAATTCCGGTTTTAATTCCGATTCACTTTGAAAATGATTTTCCTATATTCGGTGACAATGGAAAGATCCCTGAAGAGTTCAGTGTTAAATCGACTCGACCTGACTATGAGTATGCTCCGTTATACACATCCGATGATTTTCGTTATCAGCCGGATCGGGATGGGAAGATTAATCTTAATCCCGTTTGGCAGTGGAATCACAATCCCAAGGATGACTTATGGAGTGTAACTGAAAGACCAGGAGCACTACGTATTTATACAGACAAAGTTGTAGAAGACATCTGCCAAGCTAATAACATTTTAACGCAAAGAATGTTATTCCCTGGTTGCAGTGGGATTATCAAGGTTGATGCCCAAGGCATAAAAGAAGGCGATTATGCTGGTATTTGTGCATTACAAGGATGCTATCAGATGATTGCCATAACTAAAGAAGATGGGCAATATTATGCAGTAGTTATGGGCAAACCGGTAGACAATGATGCATTACAGGCATCAAGAAAGGAAGTTGAACAAAAGCCTACTGTGTATGCTAAGAGGAAATTAGATTCAGCACAAGTAACATTTAAATTAACAGCGGATTTTTTGTATATGAAAGATGAAGTACGCTTCTTCATAAAAGAAGATGATTGGGTAGGCATGGGTGAAAGCCTGAAAGTTAAATTTAAATTAGATCATTTTACAGGATGTCGTTTTGGGTTATTCATGTTTTCTACTAAAGAAGCTGGTGGTTTTGCAGATTTATCTGATTTCCGGTATGAGATTTACTAGTGTTGAATGTGAATAGTAGGTTACAATTGATGTTTGAGGGAGGAGTACATGATGTTAAAAGAATTTGATCTAGAGAATGTTCAGGTTACTGATCCTTATTATATTAATGCTTTTAATAAAGTGGTGGAGTATCTACTACGTCTTGAACCTGATAGATTGTTAGCCGGGTTTAAAGCTGTTTCCGAAGGTAAGGATCCGCAGCACGAACCTGACATCAATCTTTATGGTGGTTGGGAAGATGGTTGGAGTCTGCTTAGAGGTCATACTATGGGTCACTACTTGTCTGCCATGGCGCAGGCCTATAAACAAACGATAAGTGAGGCTCCTACCCTCAATGCTCAAATAAAAGAAAGAATTGATTATACCATTACTCAACTGAAGGCTTATCAAGATGCTAGTCCCATCGGGTACTTATTTGCTTCACCTGAAACTCATTTTGATGTTATTGAAGGTAAGTGTACCGGTAAACACTGGGTACCGTGGTATACCATGCACAAGATCATTACCGGACTTGTTCATGTTTACAGATACACAGATAATCGCATAGCGTTAGAGATTGCTGCCCGATTAGGAGATTGGAGCTATGAGCGCACTTCGAAGTGGAATGCAGAGTTACAAAAGCGAGTGCTCAATATTGAATATGGCGGTATAAATGATGCTTTATATGAATTATATAAAGTTACCAACGCTCCCAAACACCTAGCTGCAGCCAAGATGTTTGACGATGATGCGTTTTTGGCCCCGATTGTCGAAGGAAAGAATATCTTAGAGAATAGACATGCCAATACCCAGATTCCTAAATTTATTGGAGCATTAAACCGGTATCGTGTTTTGGGGGAAAGTGCTGATTTCTATTACAAGGCAGCTAAGCAGTTCTGGACAATGGTGGTAAATGATCATACTTATGTTACCGGAGGTAACAGCGAATGCGAACATTTCCGTAAGCCGGGACAGTTGGATGCAACTAGGACTAATCTCAATAATGAAAGTTGCAATGCTTACAATATGCTACTTCTAACCAGAGAACTGTTTAAGCTTTCCGGTGATGTAAAGTACGCAAATTTTTATGAACAAGCGTTTATTAATGAAATTATGGCTTCCATAAACCCAGAAACAGGGATGACTACGTATTTTAAGCCAATGGGTACCGGGTACTTTAAAGCTTTTGGTACGGAAACACAGTCTTTCTGGTGTTGTACCGGTACTGGTATGGAAAATTTCACTAAGTTAAATGACAGCATTTATTTCCATACTGATCATGATTTATATGTCAATCTGTATCTAAGTTCAATACTGAATTGGAATACTAAGGGACTTATCTTCACTCAAGAGGCTAATATTCCTAATGAAGATCAGATAAGATTTATAATTGAAGCTGCTCCATTAGATGAGCTTACGATTAACTTCAGAGTTCCTCCATGGATTGCTCTGGATCAAGAAATGAGTTTAAAAGTTAATGGGCAAGCTTATCCGGCCAAGAAAATCAATGGTTATCTAAGTGTTGATAAAAGTTGGTCTGCCGGTGATATTGTCGAACTGAATCTACCAACAGAAGTGAAGGTTTCCAGATTACCTGATAATAAAGAGGCAGTAGCATTTAGTTATGGACCGGTTGTGCTTTGCGCAAGGTTGGGTACTGAGAAAATGATAGTTACAAACCATTGGGCTTCAGTTAAACCTACTATGCCTGAGGAAGTCAGGATAAAGGATTACATAATTATTCAAGAGGACAATGTTGATAACTGGATCGACAACATTAAAACCAACTTAGTTAAGACTCCCGGAAAATTGGAATTCACCTTAAGAGGCACCGATGAAGATGATAACTTGAAATTTGTACCTTATTACTTAGAATATCAACAGCGCTATGGCATCTATTTTCGTTTGGTTGAGCTGGATTCACCGGTTTTACAGATGCTTGTTAAGGAAACTAAGAATGTCAATAAGCGAGTTGAGGCGACAATTGATACAGTGCTGGTAACCAATGATCAGTTTGAATTGGTACATAATCTTCAAGGTAACTCTTCAGGTGGTTTCTTTAGAGGACACAATTTCCGCCATGCACATGGTACAACAGATGGTGATGGTGGCTGGTTTAGCTACGATTTAAGTGTTAATCCTCAAGTAGATAACTATTTTAGCACTAGTTACTATAGTGGTGATGCCGGAAGAAAATTCAATATTTATGTGGACGATCAGTTGTTAATGGAAGAAACGATTGAAGATAAGAGTCCGTCTGAGTTTTATGATGTCCGGTATCGGATTCCTTCAGAGTGGCTGGAAGGCAAATCGAAGGTAACTGTGAAGTTTGCTGGTGGAGAAAACGGATATGTTGGTAGAGTTTTTGATCGAGTTTCAATTCTTAAAGACTACAATGATAATGCAGATTTGGCGACTGTAACTATCGATGGAGTAGAATTACAATTAACCGATAATACTTATGTTATTAGGGTTGATGAAGAACAAGCAGAAGTGATTGCTAAATTTCTTCCTATGAGTAAACATGCTTTAGTTTATGTAGATGAGATATTGATCGATGATACACAGGTGCGCACTATACCTTTAGTTGATGACACTACATCCTTAAATGTTAGAGTGATAGCAGCAGATGAAGAAACTGAACAGCTTTATAAAATTATTATTGTGCGAAAGACAATGAATTAGTGGAGAGCTGCCTATTAGCAGCAAAATTTTCGTTTCATTATGGGGTGATTCTGTGACAAAAAAGTCGAACTTTGTTTTATTGATAGTACTTACGGTGTTTGCTGTCACATACACAGTTAGCGGTGCATGTAAGCCGGTCGTTGTTGATGGTTATGATATTACAGCTTCAGTTTGTGGAACACCGCTAAAAGAGGTCTTTGAGGATCAGTTTAAGATTGGTGTTGGTTTATATGGTTCAAGTATTCAGACAGATTCGCTCAATCATGGAGCAATATCTGAAATAATTGAATATCACTTTAATAGTACTACCTACACAAATCTGATGAAACCCGGTTATCTATTAGATCATGCTGGAAGTATCAGAAATTATTCAACAGGCAATCCTGAACCTGCTGTAAAGTTTGATTCAGTGATTAAGGGGTTGGATTTCTGTCGGGATAACCAAATTCAAATGCGTGGTCATGTGCTGGTATGGCATGCTCAAACGCCGGATTGGTTTTTCCGTGAAGGCTATTTAACTAGTGGTGCATATGTTGATCGGGAAACTATGTTATTGCGGCTTGAAAGCTATATAAAGCAAGTGCTTGAATTTGTTCAAACAGAATATCCGGGAGTAGTTTATGCATGGGATGTCGTAAATGAGGCAATAGATAATGGTGCAGGGTGTTATGAGACTGAATCTGGCTTTAATATAAGAACAAAACACGGTGATAATGAGGATAATTTGTGGTATAAAGTAGTTGGCATTGACTATGTGGAGAAGTCCTTTGAGTATGCTAGAAAATATGCCGATCCTGAAGTGAAGTTGTTTTACAATGATTACAATACATTTCAACCAGCAAGAAGAGAAGCGATTTATCGGTTGGCATCTCACTTGAAGGATAAAGGCTTAATCGATGGAATTGGTATGCAGAGTTACATCGGTCTAGATTATCCAGGATTAGAAAGTGGTACAGATAATTATAAAGCGGCCTTAACTCGGTTTGGTGAGCTGGGTTTGGAAATTCATATTACGGAGTTGTCGATCGATGCAGGTGGTACTAGTGATGTTTTGTTTGAAAAACAAGCAGCAAGATATAGCGATGTATTTAGGATACTAACTGAAGTGGATGACCAGACTGCCGATATAACCAGTGTTACAGTGTTTGGTCTGATGGATAATTACATTCTATATGACAATGATACTCAGACAAATCGGCTGTTTGACGGCAATCTTCAACCTAAACCTGCATTTTATCAAGTTGTAGATTCAAGTAAGCCTTGGTATGTAAATAAAGCACTTTATGAAGGTGCACTTAAGTTTATAGACGAAGATAATAATGAGCTGGTTAATTTGCTTCCTGGTGAGTATACCATCGCTGAATTGGAGTCGCATTTGGACTTGAGCACAATAGAGCAACTTTGGTTGGCCAAAGGATATATTTTAGAGGTATTTGCAGCATCGGATGTAGATGACAGTTCGCAAATCTATATTGGTGATGATGATCAATTTGATTTTCAGGCATTCGAGCTAGCTGAGAGAATTGTTATTAGAGAAAATACTGCGGCGAATGTGGTGCTTAATAAGTCGATATACGCTAGTCATCGCCAAGATCGAGCTGGACGTGCAGTCGATGGGGAATTGTTTACAAGTTGGAGTCCAAGTGATGAACCACCATATTGGTTAAGTGTAGATTTGGAAGAACCCTATATACTTACTCGGTGGGTTGTCTATCACCGTGGTGGTGGCGGCGTTAGCCCTGACTTTATCGATGGCCCATTAAACACTGCTGATTTTCGGTTGCAGATTAGCGAAGATCAGATAACGTGGCACGATGTGGATGTGGTAGAGAACAATACTTTAAGCAGGACCGATAGAGCCATTACTCCAATTAAAACTCGCTATGTACGTTTATTAATTACAAAACCTTCATCTTTTGATTTTAATAAGGATGCTGTTATCTATGAATTGGAAATATATGGTTTAGAAGCAGAGTAAGTATGTATAACTTGGTGTCGGCAAAAGTATGAAATATTACTCTTAATAAAAACTGCGATTAAGGGAGTAATACATTGATATATTTCAAAAAATATAGGAGGTTTAACAAATGAAACTAAAAAGAATTATCTTTATGGTTTTAATGATTATCATTGCGAATATGCCCGTGTGTTTTGCAGATAACCCGATAGTGCAGACAATTTATACTGCTGATCCTGCTCCGATGGTGTACAATGATACATTATATCTTTACACTGGGCATGATGAACCCGGCTCCACATACTTTACGATGTTTGATTATAGACTGTATTCTACAACAGATATGGTCAACTGGACAGATCATGGTGCTGTCTTAGCTACTGCTGATTTTAGTTGGGCAAAAGAAGGCGAGGCATGGGCAGCACAGTGTATTGAAAGAAACGGCAAGTTTTATTATTATGTGACTGCAACAAGCAAAGCTCATAATAGACCAACTATTGGTGTTGCTGTAGCAGATAGTCCTACAGGTCCATTCGTTGATCCTCTCGGTCATCCTCTGGTGGCCCGTGGTTGGGGAGATATTGATCCGACAGTGTTTATCGACGATGATGGGCAGGCCTACATGTATTGGGGAAACCCGGATTTGTGGTATGTAAAATTAAATGACGATATGATCTCCTATGACCGAGATATCGGGGTTGTACGAGTTCCGTTGACTGAAGGTAGTTTTGGAAAACGATATGGAGATCCTGATAGAGCAACATTGTTTGAAGAAGGACCTTGGCTTTGCAAACGCGATGACTTATATTATTTGATCTATGCAGCAAGTGGTATACCGGAAAATATTGCTTATTCTACCAGCACCAGCCCTACCGGACCGTGGACTTTCAGGGGAATAATCATGCCTACCGAAGGTCGTAGTTTCACAAATCATCCCGGTGTTGTCGATTATAAGGGTAAAAATTACTTTTTTTACCACAATGGTGCACTTCCAGGTGGCAGTGGGTTTACTCGTTCAGTATGCGTAGAAGAATTCGACTTTAATGCTGATGGAAGTTTCCCTACAATAAGGATGACTCAGGAAGGTCCTTCAGCTATCGCTAATCTAAATCCTTATGTAAGAACAGAAGCTGAGACAATTGCGTGGTCCTCAGGTATTCAGACAGAACCATCTCGCGAAGGCGGAATGAATGTAACCGATATTCATAATGGTGACTACATTAAGGTAAAGGATATAGATTTTGGCGACAAGGGTGCGGCCGCTTTTACAGCAAGTGTTGCTAGTGGTTCTAAGGGTGGTATTATTGAGTTACGTCTTGATAGTCTTTATGGTGAGGTAATTGGAACTCTACCTGTATCTTATACCGGCGGGTGGGATGTTTGGAGAACTAAAACTACAAACATTTCAGGCTCAGAAGGTGTTCATGACTTATTCATGGTATTCAAGGGAAAAGATGGAGAACTTTTCAAATATGATTTCTGGAAGTTTGAAGAAAAAAAGGGCACTGATGAGCTTGTTGCGATTAACGCATCAATCGATGAGTATAAGATTGATATTAAACCCGAAATGAATACAGCATACATGAAGGTTACTGCAATCTACGCTGATGGAACAAGTAAGGATGTTACTACTGAGGTAGAAGTAGCAGTAGACCAGCCTGGTATTGTGAGTATTAGTGATGGTATCATCACCGGTATTGGGTATGGTAGCACAAACATCAATATAAGTTATGGTGGAAGATTAGATGAATTGAGCATAGTTGTCAAAGATTTAGAGAGCGAATTAACAGTAAAAGAGCTTTTTTTGAATGAGAATGATTTCGCTATGTATGTTGGCACTAGTTCATCTGTGAGTGTAATTGCGGAATACCTTGACGGTCATACTGTGGACGTAACGGATGTAGCCATCTATAAGAATGCCAGGCCTGAAGTTGCTGCAGTTTATAATGGAAATATCATAGCTAAAGAGGCTGGTACAACTGATGTTACCCTTAGCTTTAAAGGAGAATTAGGAGAAGCTGCAGCCGCCCAAATATCCATTACTGTCTCAAATCGGAATCCATATGTTAGAAATGAAGCAGAATTGATGAGTAGACAACAAGGCGTAGATACTGAAAACTGTTCTGAGGGAGGACAGAATGTAGGTTTCATCGAAAATGGAGATTGGATAATGTTTACAGGTGTTGATTTTGGTTCTGGTGCAGCATCCTTTGATGCAAGGGTTTCTTCTGCGACCAGCGGCGGGACTATTGAGATTCGTCTTGACAGTCCAAATGGACCCTTAGTGGGTTCACTAAAGATTGGAAACACCGGTGGGTGGCAGACTTGGGTTACAAGATCTACAACAGTAAGCGATGTAACCGGGGTGCATGACCTGTATCTAAAGTTTACAGGTGGAAGTGGGTATTTGTTAAATATGAACTGGTGGCAGTTTACTCCTGTAAAGTAGGGAGATGAATTACCAATAGTTATGAAAGAGATTACAAAGAGAGGAAGTACTGTGTCAAATATAACTCAATCTTTATACAAAAAATACGAACCGTATTTTCCGATAGGAACATGTGTCAGCCCAAGAACACTGGAGACACATAAGGATTTGCTGGTAAATCATTATAGCAGCATAACAGCTGAAAACCAT
>JAAZMN010000079.1 GCA_012798795.1 Bacillota bacterium
CAGCAAACGGAATCATCATTGAGAGTAATAAAAAGCTCATTAATAAATCTTTACCGCGATCGTGGTAAATTTCAAAGCCATACCCCGCGATAGACCCAATAATCAAACTGCTAACCGTTGCTACTACCGAATTACGTAAAGAGTTCCACATAGCCTGGGCAACATTTGCTCTAGTACTGAGCATTTTAAAGTTAGCAATTAGATTTTTACCGGGTAATAATTTGCCACCTAAAACGTCCATACTAGTGTTTGTCGCGGAAACGAACATCCAATACAACGGAAATACTGAAATTAAAGCCGCTATAGTTAGAAAAGTGTATTTAATGAATTTTAAGCTTAGACGTCTTATCACCTTTGGTCACCTACTCTCATTTGTATAAGTGCTAAAACTGCTACCAAAAGAAACACAAATACCGACATGGCCGCGGCATAAGGGAATTGGGGGGAATATTGAAATGATAGTTTATAGATATATTGCGAAATAGAAACCGTGGCATTCGCCGGACCCCCGCTTGTTATATTCACTATAGTACGGCTTTGGTCCATACTCATCCGGCGGTCATGATCCACCAGCTACCAATCGGTACGCATACGAGCATATTCCACGACCAGCTTCACAAGGTCATGGCAAAGTAGTTCGGCATCTTCATCTTCCTTGACCATGATTTTCGGTTTTTGGTGGATTTAGTAAGCCACATTGCAATCCACGGGATCGACCTCCTCAATGTCGCCAGTAGTTCACCGCACTAATTCACATCTTGCCGAAATAACCTACTCAATTGAAAGCCACTCGCCGTCTTCACAGTGCCATTCACCTGCCTCACCCGAATAGGCAAAGATTCTGACGATAGGCTCAGTGAGGCAATCCATAACGATGGCTAATCGATAGGTATCAAGATGTGTCGCCATTTTTTCGAACTAGCCGGAGGATCGTCTGTAAGTTCCTAAAGTACCGCTACTACGGCGCATCTAAAGGGTGAGACCCATAGCTATACGGTACTAAACTTTACCAAGTTGTAATCACGATAAAGCCGCCATGCTTCTTCTTCCGTGAGTGGACGCCCTGTAAACGCGTCTTCGGTTGGGTTTGCGCACACATATGTCTCCCAGAAGTAAGCCCGTTTGAACATCGCTCTTTTTCTTCGTAGTTCAACCTTTCCAACGCCATTGTTACTCTTCGCAGCGGCCACCATAAGGTGATAGCTTATCTCTTTTGCCCTGCCGCCATAGCGATAGCGTCCATCCTCAAAAGCCTTACTAAGATGTCCATAGGCATGATCATAATCGCCAACCATAATCTGGCGTTTTCCCTTCATATACTCTATGTAATACCCCAAGGAAAACTCTTCATAAACAGGCCTCGTCTTATCCACCTCGGCCATAGCAATGTCAAACTCCGAAACCGGAATTTTGCTTCGCTCCATATCTAATCTTAACTTCTCCAAATAACAAAAAACCGTGTCAAAAGCCTTCTGTTCTTGATTGGAAATCATTTTGTCCCTTAAATAACGCTGGACCTCATGCATTGATTGCAACTCATGTAAAGTGAGTAATTCACCCAGAGATGACATTTCCAAAATACCTTTATAAAACTTAGATAAGGCTATTGCAAAATAAATAGCGAATTTCTCTTCACCCTGTTTTTGCCGTTCTTCAAAAAGGGGCCCCAAATCTTCGAACACATTCTGTAAGCGGGGCAGGCTAGATTCATTAAAAATGGCGGTCAAAGATCTTCGAATAGTATCAGCTATAGTCTCCTGATAATACTTGGAATCTCCGACTAACTCTTCCGCTGAATAGTTCGCAAATCCTCTGATAGAGCCATCCCAAACTTCCTCAAACAGTCTTTTAGAAACCTGATTATGAGGAAGCAGACCGTCTTCATGAAGCAAGAAATAATCCTCGTTGCACCCGACATTAATACCATGTGAATCCAATGAGCGGAAGAGATTAGGAATACTTGAATATATATACCAGTAAACAACTAAATGAACCCATTTTTCCGAAGAATCTTTCGCTAAGAATGTGGCTTGTTTCCTTACTAAATGCACATATAGATTCTGAAGCCACCCTAACCATCCGGTCACGCGGTTAGCAATTTCTTCGCTAGCAAATACCCTATATAAGGAGTTGTGATAAATTTCGAGGATTTCGCTGTACGAGTGCTCTAGAGAACCCGATTCTTTCTCCAATCTCTGCAGCTGTTTTTGGAGAGTCTTTATATTGCGGGTGACATCTCTTTCTTGGCCGACCCTTAACAAGTCCATCACAAAGCACTTCGATATTAAGTTATTAAAAGCCCCTATAGTCGGAAACATCGTAACGGGTGCTACTTTACTAAGGTAGCACCCCCACCCCCTCTATTTTTTGCTCGGACCCGCCATTCCCTTATTATTGGAAGGGTTTTGCGGATTTAACTGCCACCCGCGATTACCTTGGTTCTTGTCGTAGGTGACATTAGTACCTTTTGTGCCTTTGTTACTGTTTGAAATGTCAGCTCTATGATTTGAGCTCTTTGCCATCTTAAACACCTCCTCGTTGGATTTGGTTTAAGTGTACGACAAATCGAACTAGTTTTGCTGAGAAGCTTTGGCGACAGGGGAACTAAACGAACTAGCTATCACTGCGCCAGTCATCCTCGTGCCGTTTGTTTTCTAACGAAAACACCTAGAATTGACTTACCCATGACACATCGTACCTCCGCAAAACGTCGACCACGAGTCTATATGTCACTTCTGTCACGTCTATGGAGATATTAGTTTATATAGAAAAGAAAAAGAAATACATCAAGCAACTTATCTTCTTTTTCTTCCACGCGATTAGTAGTAGTGGGGTATGCTGTAGCAGACGTGACAGACCACATCTGGGACAGCGTTGTAGCGGTTGACAGTATGACAGATAAGAATTTCTTATTCCGCAACACTCCGGCTGGTGCCAAGACCAGTGCCATCGTATTCAGCATAGTGGAGACCGCTAAGGGAAACGGTTTGAAACCCTTTGACTACATCGAATACTTGCTTAGCGCATTACCGAATACCGATTTAGCCCACCTTGACCCGTTCATGCCCTGGCCCGAAGAGCTTCCCGATCATTGCCGGACTCCTAAGAAAAAGATAGAGTTAAGACTACATGACCTTCATCTACGGATGAGGGTTTTTCTTTGCTTCGGTGAAAACCACTATCGATTCAAAGAGTGCTTGCTTCTACACTTACAGCCTAAAAACTCGCCCAGTGCTTACTCAATTCAGCAACAAGCAATCTAACAAAATCATGCAAAAAACCTCGCACAGCAAGCTCTTTTCAGCATACCTGTGTAGACATGGTAGACCTCATGTAGAAGCGAAACAACCACCTCTACAACCTCTACACTTTCTTTTAAGTATTAGTTATGCCAGTAAGCGATTACCCATTAGCGTTTTCAGCTAAGCGCTCCAACAACATCTGTATATAACCTGATTCTAAGTTATCCAAAAGTGTTCCTTCGCAGAATCGATCTGCCCGAACCACCCTGACAATTAGTGCTAAGATATATTGGGCGTTGAGCGAAGATAAATCTTTGTCATCAAACTGGGCTCCATTTTCTTCAATTATTTGCTGGTAATCTGTAAGATGCAAATGTCGGTTACTATTTATAAGACTATATAAATCTCGCAAAAAGGAGTCAACCAGATCTGAATATCGCATACCACCCACATGAAGCACACCGGTAGTTTCGTCTTTCCAAAGGTCAATATAATCCCCAAAGTCGGCATCTTTAAAGCTTTCGTTATACTTTAGTAATGATTCGAGATTGTTGATCACGTCCCCCTCGCCTTTTGTTCTGGTCGTGGCAGTAACTATATTGTAGCACAACGTTTCAAAATCTCTCGATATAACGGATTTCCCATACTTTATTTTCTGGTCGGATTCTTAATAACTGATTTTAGGTTGCCGTGTCTAGCGGCCTTTTCTAATCCGCGTATTTCCCGAGTTTTACAAAGTAAAGTGAATATGTTAATGCAAAACGAGAAACTAGTTTAACGAGTTTGAGTCACTTTATTAACGAAGGTAATCCACCCGCGCAAATTCATTGTAGAACAATGGCATGCACTATTGAAATTGCAAATTTGTGGGGGGGTGAACCTGATGACCAAATATCGACAGCTCTTGAGGCTAAACGACATGGGCTTTAGGCAGCGGGCCTCGCCACCACTCACCAATGTCCCGGAAATACCGTTATCCCATACCTAGGAAGAGTGATTCCGTTTCTGTTACCAGAAGAACCGCCTTATGTTGATATGGCTACCCGTCTTCTTCTAAGCAAGGGTCATCTCGTCCGGCAAGATTGCAACACGAACGCATCATATTAGGACACCTTTTTACGGCCACCGCTAGACCTGCATTGTACGTGTACGGTCGAATTCGGGATCCTAGTTCACCTATTAACAAGATGGCTCAACGTCATGGCTCACGCTTCGTTAACTTAGTGGCTCTCTAGCACTAGAATAATCAGTAAAGTTAATTTACGGCAACAAGAACTGTGGTAATCTAGTAGGAGGGGGTGCCTAGTTTCCGTCCTCTCACACCACCGCCCATGCAGGTCCCGATAATATTCTCCTTAACAACACCATTTTAAGGTGTTAAAAAGGTTCCACACAAGTTTACAAGAACTAAGCAAATGTTCTCCACAATAGGGGGGCAACCCAGCCTAAACCATATTAGATAGCAAAAGGCTAAAAGGTTGAGTAAGACACATGAAATAGTGTCCGATTATCTGGGAAAGGCTCATTCCATTCGCACGAATCGCAACGGACAACCGATTAACGCGGTTCTTCGGGAATACTACCAGAAAAAATGCGTTAACAAGAAAAAGAAGGTCGCATTAGTTGCAGTCATGCACAAGCTACTTCACTA
>JAAZMN010000080.1 GCA_012798795.1 Bacillota bacterium
ACTTTAAGATTAATACCGGATTCCAAAAAATCCATGCGTTCATGACCTTCATCATCGGATAATACTATCGGTACACGATCACCGACAAAAATCGATGCCTCTTTTCCACTTAAAGTAGCTATCTTTGGAGAGGCCAGCACCTTTACCTTACCTTCGTTCTCTAAAGCCTTGAGAGCAAAAGCTATTTCCCAAGGTTCCCAACTTAACTTAATGTAACCTGGGCTGTTTGGATCAGTATCTTCAGTTAACTTAAACCCGTCAAAATCAAGACCCCATTCAAGTCCGAAAGTACTTAGTGCATCATCGCTCATCTCCTGAATCCAAACTTCCATTAGCACTTGGGGTAATGGCTGATCAAATTCTGCCATAAAGCTGTCAATTTCCTTAAGCTTGTGGTCTGCAGCTCTAACCATTACTGATTTGGAAACAGTATCTATCTGAACATTTTCCGGAAACACTATTAAGCTGATAATTTCAGCTGCGGTTTCCGGTTCTGCATGATTTAACCGGTATATTTTGATCCGTTCCGGTTCCTTTGTTTCGTCAATCATTGTTGCAATTAATGTATGTTCGCTGATGGAAACATCTAAACCAACCATTTCTTCTAGTTTTTCTATTACTTCCCACGGATCCATCTGCCATACATCAACAACAAGTGTTTCTTTAGTTAAATTTGGTGTGGCAATTAAATCAAGTCCTAATTCTTGAGTTAACTGCTGTAAAATTTCCAAAACGGTTCGTTCAGTCTGCATTGTAACTCGATCAGGTTTATCCAATTCAGCTATTAACTGTTCAGCCTTTTCTAGAGTCTTCCTAGTACCGGATAAAATAATCATTGTGCTGTTAGGCTGAATATGAATGTCAGCAGGATTCATAATCACTGCTAGCGCCGACTTAATCTCATCAGGCGATTTGTAGTGGGTATATACGTAACGCAATTCTCTTGCCGCATATTCATCCAGACGTTCTTTAGCTGCCACTAATAAATTATTTTCTGTTATGGTATAGGTATAACCACTTAAGTTAGCAACTAAATCCAAAGCCTCTGTAAACGAACTGTTTTCTAATTCTATGCTTCCTTTCCCTACGACACTGGAATCAATTAACACATTTAGCCCAGCCAGCTCTCCCAGGGTTTGAAAAATATCTTTATACTCAGCATCGCTAAAACTAATTGAAATCGATTCAGCTTTTACTAAATTAGATATGATTAATGAGAAGAGTAATACCATTAGCATAAAACTGGTGACTTTACCTCGACCATTTTTCATCAAATACTACCTCCCCATCTCAATTACAAAATTTCTTTCCCCCTGAACAAAGCGGGCCTTTCTATTAGTAATATCTGTTAAAGTCCATCCGACAAAAGATTGTCCTTGTTCCACTAAAGTAGTAGAACCTCTGTATTCAACTAAAACTAAGTTTTTACCACTGCTGGTAATAATGCCTTTTACCACAAAATTCGGAATATCTTTTTCAGCAATAATAATGACAATTTCATCCCATTCAGCCGTGGTAGTAGTCCCAGTGAGTAATCGCAGCTGTTCATTCCATGAAAACTGTCGATTTGGCCAGTACTGCTGTAAAAATCTGAGAATCTCCTCTCCATCTGCCCAATTAACCGGAATAGACTGAGTACTTAATTCTTGTACATCATTATTAATTCCATCGATATTGAATGTGTACCCTTTACTGATGGCATCGTACTGCTCAAGAAGTTTCTTAGCCGTAGTCACCTCTGATGCAGCACCATAAATCACTATTACATTATAATCAACATCAGTAAAGGTCTTAACATCAGGTACAATTATGTTCACTAAATCAACCGCGGTATCAACACTGATATTATCAAGAATTAAGAAAATAAACTCTGTGCCGATAAACTCTCGCTTAAGCTTTTCATCACTTGCTATAACAAGAGTATTGTCAACAATTTGATAGCTATATCCAGTAGTGCGGGCTAACAAGTCCAACGCCTGCTGAACGCCTAAGTCTTTTAGATAAAAGCTAACAGTTCCGGTAACTGTAGGATCTATCAAAACATTGTACCCTGCTAGTTCACCTAAAACATGAAAAACGTCAACTAAAGGAGCATTTTTAAACTCCATATCAATTTCTTCATCGGCTGCACTTACTCCAAAGAGGAGACTGAAAAGTAAAACCCCACATAACGTTAAGCTGAACAACCTATTCTTCTTCACAATTATCCCCCCATTGATAAGAAAATTTTAAACCCACCTAAATCAATACTAACCTTACTGCGTTCAATCTTAATTATTCTACCGGGGCCGACATAATCGCCTACGCTCTTCCATTCCTCACTTCCTTGGTAAGAAATGAGAGCTTGTCCCCGCTCTTGAACTAAAACTACTCCTAAAAGCTGTAATCCCTTACTGTGATAATCTTGAATAATACTTAAAGGAATTCCAAACCTATTTGGCAAATTATTTTTGTCAGTTAACTGCCATACAGGTTTTTCCCAATTCTTCGCTGTCTCCCATTCTAAAGGAATTACATAAAGGTAAAATTCTAGCAATAATCGAAGATTTCCTTCAGAAATGGCATTAATTGATAAGGAATTTATTTGCAATGAAGGAATTTCAAGACATAAATTATCAAAAAATTGCTCTAAGGATTCATAATGCCCGGTAACGTCGATATAAATAGGAAACCAATAATTCAGCATATCATTATCGTTTTTTAAGGGAAAATACCGTAAGTCATTTAAAGATACCTCAGCCATTCCTGCAAGTTCTTTTATTGCATCTAAGACTAGTGGCAGATGTTGATTTTGCGGAATTTGCTGCTCATAGCTACTGTTAATTTGCTGCTGCATGCTAATAGTATTTTCAAACTCTTTACGCTGCTTAATAATTTTATTAAAAATGGCTTGATTGCGGTTCTCTGTTTCGATTAATTGTTCTAAGCGTCTTTGCTCCTGTAACTGATGCCAAAATCCAAAGTAAAAAGAAATTATTGATAATAAATACAAAAGAATAATTACGACTATCAGAAGCTGATTTCGATGCAGCGTTTTCAAATCATTCACCGGATTTCCCCCTTTGTACAGTAATGGAAAAACCAATCAATGAAAGCTCGCTCAACTCCTTTAAATCATTGACCCTTGTTTTAAACCCAATTTTGCTCAAATCTTGTAAAAACTGAGATACTAATCCGGCATTTAATGTATACCCCTGGAGAGCAACCTGAAATGGTTCTAATTCAACTTTTTCAATCCAAACCGAATCCGGTATACTCAGCATTATTAAATCCAACATCTCTTTAGATTGCCTTGCAGACACTGATAACTGTTGCTCATAATGATTTAATCGCTGTGCTAACTCTTGAGTATGTTGTTCTAACTCTTTGACATATGAAACTTGTAATCCTAAAATAGCGTTATATTCCACAGCAGCTGTATACTGCTGCTGTAGAGCTTTCACATTAAATTTCTTCATAAATCCTAAACTGCTGATAACTATTAATATAATAACTCCTAATAATATAACAACAAACTGCCACCTAATATAGTTTTGTTTTAAAGGTCGCTGCTCAACAGGTATAAGATTGATTCTCATATTTCCTCCAGCCCCCTTAAGGCTAATCCGACTGCGTTAGCATAAATCGGAGGTTCCTTTGGCATGGTTTGTGATAAAAAGTTTATTCCGGTAAAAGGATCTAAGACAGTAACGTCTATACCCAATTCTCCCTGTATAAGCTGATCAAAACCGGTAATTAGTGAGTTACCGCCGGATAAAACAACTTCATCGATTACTTCGCTTAACCTAGATGCCCGCGCTTGCGAGCGCAGATAATCTAATGTCTGATATATTCCTCCCACATACTGTTGAAAAACTGAACTCAGCAAACTTTTTTCACCAATTCCTTTAGAAATTAGATAATCAATATCATAACGATGTTTTAAATCTTCTGCTTTATAGGAGTCAACTCCAAATGTTTCTTTAATTACATTATTAATTAACGAACCCCCAAAGGGCAAAATACGATAAACAGAATATGTCATGTTTTTTTCCACATAAATTACAGTTTGCTCGGCACCAAGAT
>JAAZMN010000081.1 GCA_012798795.1 Bacillota bacterium
AGATTGGCATGAACTTTACTGCGCAGGACACTTTTTTGAAGCCGCTGCCTCTTACTATCAAGCGACTGGGAAAAGAAAGATCCTGGAGCTCGCCTGCAGATTTGCAGATTATATTCAGCAGGTATTTGGTGATAATCCGGATCAAATCCCAGGTTATCCTGGACATGAAGAAATCGAGTTAGCATTGGTGAAACTATATCAAGTCACAAATGACCAGCGTTACTTAGATTTAAGTAAATATTTTATCCAACGGCGGGGACAAAAACCCCATTATTTTGATATAGAATCTGACAAACGCGGCGAAAAACCTGTTCAGGATTATCGCTATCATCAAGCACATCTTCCTGTACGGGAACAGACTACAGCCGAAGGACATGCAGTAAGGGCAGTGTATTTATATGCAGGATTAGCCGATATTGCTTATTATACAAATGACAAAGACTTGCTTGATACGTGCCTAAGGCTGTGGAAAAACGTAGTTAACCGAAGAATGTATATCACAGGCGGCATTGGTTCATCTGCACATTTAGAGTGCTTTACCTTTGATTATGATCTGCCAAATAATACCGCCTATACAGAAACCTGTGCTTCCATCGGACTGATTTTTTGGGCACACAGAATGCTGAAACTACAGCAAAACAGCGAATATGCTGACATATTAGAACTGGCCCTTTATAACGGAGTCATCAGCGGAATGTCTTTAGATGGTAAACGTTTTTTCTATGTCAATCCGTTAGAAGTATGGCCTGAAGCCGCAGAAAAAAGATATGATCACAAGCATGTAAGAGTTACACGCCAATCTTGGTTTGGCTGCGCCTGTTGTCCACCTAACTTAGCCAGGCTGTTGGCATCTCTCGGAGGTTACATATATGCACTTGTAAATGAATCCGAGCTCTACACTCATTTATATATTGGAGGTTCGGCCAGTGTAGAAATTGCCGGAAAACAATTTATAATCAAACAAGACAGCAAGCTACCCTGGGAAGGCAAAGTCTGTCTTAATTTGGAGCTTCCGTCTGAAATAGAATTTACTCTGGCCTTGAGAATCCCTGTATGGTGCAGCTGTCCTACTGTAAAAATAAACGGAACCGCTGTTGATATCCATGAAATAACTGATAATGGGTACGCCAAAATCCGACGTACTTGGAATAATAATGACCGGATAGAATTAGATTTTCCTATGGAAGTAAAAAGGATTAGAGCTAATCCAAAAGTACGTTACAACCGAGGTAAAACCGCACTTAAACGCGGCCCCATAGTATACTGCCTGGAACAAGCAGATAACGGAGATAATCTCCACAGCCTCATCCTTAGTCAAAACGATGAAGTTAAAGTGGCTTATAATAAACAATTGCTTAATGGAGTATCTGTAATTATTGCCGATGGTATGCGAGAAATCGATAATTGGGAAGATGTTTTATATAAAGCCAATTTCCGGGAAGAAACAATCCGAACCAAACTGCTATTTATCCCATATTTCGCTTGGGCTAATAGGGAAAGCGGTGAAATGCTGGTGTGGGTACGCTCATGCTGAACTCTTAACAAGAGAACTAGCTGAGGGCTAGTTCTCAGGTATTACTATTACCTGTCCTACTTTCAGCTGAGTCGGATCGATGATTTTATTATATTCAATAATACGATCAATCATAGTCGTGTCCGGCGGATTCTTAAATCGCGATGCCAGCGACCAAATAGAATCGCCTTTTTTCACAGTTATATGTACATCTCCGTTTTGGATTCTCTGCTGTCCTAACCCATTCTCCAACTTATCTTCTAAAACTTCAACTCTACCGACCAGTTCATGATGATATTGTTCAATTTCAGTTTGAAGAACGGACATGAGTTCCAGAAGTCGACTGTTTACTTTGCCGTATTGTTCAGTTTTTTCACTGAGACTGTTTAAAGTCTCTTTAAGGTCTTTCAGTTCATCTAATTCCGCCATTATCGCCTGATAGTTAGTGTTGTCAGCGAGTGATTCAGTAATACTTCGCTCCAAGCTTACTAAGCGCTGTTCGATACTATAAGCTTGATTATCTACCTGCTTCGATAAGCTCTGCACTGCTGTCTCTATCGGATTTTCATCATTTACGTTGTTGCTGTAAATATTCCATAGAACATAGGTATTGATCCCAATTGAAACAATGGCTATAATAAGGGCAATTCGAATCACAGTATATGTATAATTATTTTGCTGTTTCTGCTGATTGCCTTCTTGTTGATTACTCATGAAATCACTCCCTTCGTTTTCACA
>JAAZMN010000082.1 GCA_012798795.1 Bacillota bacterium
CATCCCCTTCTTTCCTGCTCACAACGAAAACCGCCTGAGCATATAAATAATATGCCCAGGCGGTCGGCTTAACTTTCATTCCAATCCCTTGTGGTAAACTCCACTTTATTCCGCCAGTAATGGAACGTTCTATTGTATATCAGTAATATATAGGATTTTCAAACGTTTGTCAACTGATTTTATTGCTGTTTTTTTACCGAAATCGGCGTAAAGCCCTTGTCTTTAGATATGGGGATATAAGCCGAACATTTGTATGCCTTATATAGTTCTATGCTGTATAATGTAAGTATGGAATATAAAACCAATAAAAACATCGTTGATTCATGCAAATATCATGTTGTTTGGTGCAGCCAAGATAAAAAAGGCAGCCATTATGGCCGCCTTTTTGCATCTCTGAATACCAAAATAATATTATCAATCAACAGGGACAAAACTTCTTGATTATCTTTGCCGGCCAAAGGTTTAAGCGCAGCTTTCACCTTTTGAACTCGGCCTTCAGTATTGATCACTGTCCCATTAGTTTCGATAAATACAGACCCGGGTAAAAGCACATGGGCTTGCTTTAGATATACTTCTTTATCAGCAGTAATAGCTAAAACAAACTCAGCATTTGTTATCTGGTCAAATGCAGTAAAATCATCGCCAATTATAATCAGACCTTGCATAGATGCAAGCCGGAATTGATTAGCACCGATTCCCTGCGCTAACTGTCCACGGCTGTTGCCTCCCTTTTGGATAAAGAAGATTTTCGGCTTATTTAAGATTTTGATTAAATCATTGAGTAAGCCATCTACCTGCTTAAAACTATGCTCATCTAAGATAATTGCCGGATGTTTAGCCTTGGCATAAGAGTTAATCAGCTTAAGTGCTGCCTCAGATTTTAGCTGGTCTTCAGTGATATTTACCACTTTCGCCGGATTATCTCCAGCTTGATTTTTGTTTATTATGCCTGCAAGAGGTGTATATTCTTCCTTAAGCGATGTATTCAATATGATAATCAAATCACTGTGTTTTAAATCAGAAATCTCAGCTTTAGTTTCAGGTATAGTCTGAAGAAGATTAGGTACAGTGCTGGCAATATTTTGAGTGCCTAATGCTTCTTCAGCTAATTTAACCGCAGCTTGTAATTGTTCATTGGTGAGTCTAGGAGAAACTAAGACGCCAATACTATCTTGACCATATTCTAAGCTGATTCTTTGTAATTCAGCTGCACTAAACCGTAAAGCTTCTTCCCAACCAGCCACTTGATAAGCATCATCTGTTTTGATCAGCGGATTTAACAGCCGCTTGGCATAAACAAAATCATAACCAAAACTACCCTTTTTGCACAATACTCCTTGACTTACCGGATGATCAATGGGAGATGTGGCATTAACTATTTTATTACCTACTAACTGTAATTCTAAACCGCATCCAAGACTACATTGTAAGCAGGTAGTAGGGATGGTTTTATCAATTTCCCAAGGAGCCCTTTTAACCCAAGGATAATTCTGTGTAAGTGCTCCGGTAGGACAAGCTGCCACACATGCTCCACATGATAAACATACGTCTGCAAGAGGCTGTTCTACTGCCGGTCTCACAGTTGTATCAAACCCTCGATGAACAAATCCAAAAGCAGCAGCACCTACTAATTCTTGACAGATCAATACACATTTGCCGCATAAAATACACTTATTCTGATCCCTGTGGATATAAGGATGGGACTTATCTAGCGTGTATCGCTTTTTAGTTGGGTCTAATTCTAACCCTACTTGACATTTACTGGCTAAATCCCGCAGAGCACAGTTGTTCACATCTAAACAGCCGCACTCTAGACACCGCTTAGCCTCTTGATAGCCTTCCTCTACAGTTAAACCAAGGCAGTATTCAGTAAAGTCATCTTTACGGGCACCAGCTTCGATATGCCTTACTTTAGTTCGTGGTATTCTCGGTTGGTCATTAAATTCATCAGCGTCAAGCTCAGTCCATTCTCCTCTGCTGATGGCAAAACTCGGTGCTTCAGTCATTGTTTCTCCGGTTAAATATGCATCAATATTTTCTGCTGCTGTTCGAGCAGCTCCTACTGCTTCAACTACTGTAGCAGCACCTGTAACGCAATCGCCAGCTGCAAATACACCTGCCCGGGATGAAATTCCCTGTTTAGGATCAGCTGCAATTGTCCCCCATCTGGTCAGCTCAAGATGTAAGGTATCTAACAATTCTTGATCTGTTTTTTGACCAAGTGCTAAGATTACACTGTCTACCGGTGCAGTAAATTCACTGTCTTCAATTTCTATAGGACGGCGTCGGCCCGAGGCATCTTTAGGTCCTAATTCCATTTTCACAAGTTCTATAGCTGTTAACTTTTCTGTACCAATAAAGGACTTAGGATTGGTTAAGAAATGAAACTTAACGCCCTCTTCCATAGCTTCATCAATTTCAATGGCTTGTGCCGGCATCTCTTCACGAGTGCGGCGATAAAAAACCATAACCTCTTTGGCACCTAAGCGCACAGCGGTTCTAGCTGCATCCATGGCAGTATTACCACCGCCTATAACCGCAACTTTACTGCCGATAGATACATTTTCACCTAAAGTCACTCGGCGCAGGAAATCAATTCCGCTGTAAACTCCCGGTAAATCTTGATTTTTAATGCCCGGCATTGAAGCTAGCTGACAGCCAATGCCAATAAAAACTGCATCATAATCGGTTTTAAGCTCTTCCAAAGTAAAATCTTTACCCAGCTCTTTACCTAAAACAACTTGATTACACAAATCCGTAATAACGCGAATCTCCCGATCCAATAAATCTTTCGGTAATCTATATTCAGGTATACCGTAGCGTAACATGCCGCCTAATTCAGGACCTGAATCAAAAAGCGTAACCTGATGACCCTTTAATGCAAGATAATATGCAGCAGTCAAGCCTGCCGGACCACCGCCGACAACTGCAACTTTAAAACCAGAGTTCTCCCTAATCTCAGGTGTAAAATCGCTCAATTTTTCTAACCAAATATCACCGGCTAAGCGTTTTAGTCCGCAGATGTCTACCGGCTCGTCAATAATATTGCGGCGGCAGCTATCTTCACAAAAACGCGGACATACTCGCCCACAAATAGATGGAAGCGGCATCTTCTCCCGGATTAACCTGCCTGCACTTTCATAATCATGATTATTAATATAAGCAATAAAACCCTGGATATCTATTCCTGCAGGACATGCCGCCTGGCATGGTGCTAAGCAATCGCCACAGTGCTCTGCCATTAGTAATTCAAGCGCCATTTTGCGAATACTTAAAAGCTGCTCGCTTTCTGTAACTACTTCCATATCGGGGCTTACCTTTAATGAACATGCAGGAACCGGTTTATCAGTTCCCTTTAGTTCCACAAAGCATAATCTGCAAGAACCAAAAGGTTCAATGCGCGGATCAAAGCAAAGATGCGGAATATCAATTCCTAATTCAAGTGCTGCTGCTAAAAAGTTTTTCCCTAATTCTGCAAAATACTGTTTGCCATTAATTGTTACCGGTACTTTTTTCACTGCGCCACCTCCATACTTGAGTCCGTATCCTTGGGTTTACTAACAATAGTTATTGCATTAAATTTACAGCTGCTTAAGCACAAACCGCAACGAACACATACTTCGCTGTCAATTTCGTGAGCTTGTCTACGTTCACCGCTGATGGCATTAGCCGGGCAGGATGCTTTACATAATCCACACCCTTTACATTGATCTGCAACAATTGTATATGTGATTAATGCTTTACACTTCTTAGCCGGACAAATTTTGTCTTTAATATGACTTAAATATTCATCGTAAAAATATTTGATAGTAGTTAATACTGGATTAGGTGCTGTTTGACCTAAACCGCACATGGAACCTGCTTTAATCATTTCGCCCAGTTCTTGAATTTTGGTTAAGTCTGCCAATGTGCCCTGACCATGAGAAATGCGGGTGAGAATACCCAGCATTTTTTCTGTCCCTATTCGGCAGAAAGAACACTTCCCACACGATTCACTCCGAGCAAAGCTCAAAAAATATTGGGCGACATCGACCATGCAGGTATCCTCGTCCATTACCAATAATCCACCGGACCCCATAATCGCACCAATTTTGTTTAAGCTTTCATAATCTACTGGCGTATCTTTTAATTCCGCTGGTATACAGCCTCCTGACGGTCCTCCTGTTTGAATTGCTTTAAAGGCTTTACCGGTAGAAATTCCTCCCCCAATATCAAAAATAAGTTCATCAATAGTCATTCCCATGGGTATTTCTACCAGACCACCCCGTTTAATCTTACCGGCCAAAGCAAAAACTTTCGTCCCTCTGCTTTTTTCAGTGCCATATTTATTAAATGAAGCAGCACCATCACTAATAATTCGCGGAACATTGGCTAAAGTTTCTACATTATTAATTGAAGTAGGAAAGTTAAATAAACCTTTCTCAGCAGGATATGGAGGCCTAAACCGAGGCATACCCCGTTTTCCTTCTATAGACATTAATAACGCTGTCTCTTCGCCACATACAAAAGCTCCCGCACCTTCTCTAATCGCAATATTAAAATTAAAGTCACTGCCTAATATGGCCTCTCCCAGCAGTTGACGGGATTTAGCTTGACTAATTGCCATTTTCAATCGCTTAATTGCCAGAGGATATTCAGCACGGCAGTATATATAGCCCTGCTTGGCACCGATTGCATATGCTGCCAATAACATACCTTCAATAACTGAATGAGGATCACTTTCTAATATACTGCGATCCATAAAAGCCCCCGGATCTCCTTCGTCAGCATTACATACTATATATTTCAGCTCACCTTCGGCTTGACGGGTAAGGGACCACTTCAGATGTGTGGGAAAACCTGCCCCACCTCTGCCTCTAAGACCTGCTTCTTTCAGTTCCTCAATGACTTTTTCCGGACTTGATTTAACTGCCTTTTTCAATCCTCGATAACCGCCGGCTTGAATATAACTGTCTATATCCTCAGGATTAATTACGCCACAGTTTTTCAAAGCAATGCGGACTTGTTTATCAAAGTAGTTATTCATCTCAGGATGAACATTAGGAGCATAAATAAGTAAATCAGCAACCGGTTGATCCTGCAGTAGATGTTCATTGATAATTTTATCTACATCATCAGTACTGACATTGCCGTATAAGTATCGTTGACCTGTACTTGTATTCACTTCCACAATTGGTTCACAAAAACACATACCTAAACAGCCTGTAGGCTGCAAAGTGATCTCAGTATTATCAATATCAGCTAATTTTTTGGCAAATTCATTATAAGTCTGCTGTGCACCAGCTGCAATACTGCAGCTGGCTAATCCAATCTTAACCTGATAGTTATTTAGAGCCACCACGACCACCGCCTTCATTTGCTTTATCCGATTTTTTTATCTCACGAATCAATTTTTTTGCTTTATCTGGTGTTAATCGTCCTTTGATTTCTCCATTAATACTGATTACCGGACCTAAGCTGCAGCAGCCCATACAAGCAACTTTTTCTAAGGTGAATTTACCATCCTCACTGGTACACCCGCATTTAGTCCCAGTTTCCACTTCCAATGCTTCAGTAATCTGTTCAGCTCCAGCCAAATGACAAGCAGTACCGTGACAGATTTGAATATGGTGTTCACCCAACTTTTCCAACCTGAACTGAGAATAAAATGTGACTATACCATATAATTCACTGGCAGGTATAGCTGTTAATTCCGATACCTTCTTGATAAAATCCGGAGATACACAACCAAGTCTATTTTGAATTTCCTGCAATATAGGAATCGCTGCACCAGAAAAATTGCGATATTTTTCAACAATCATTTCTATTACTTTAAGTTCTTCCTGGGTTATTTGCATCTGCTTCGCCCCTTTCAATCTTTTTTAAACACACTTTTAAAAATCTCTTTTGATAATTTCTATTATTAATTGTTAGTTTCCACTTCCAAGATGATTTTTCCTACTATATTAACTATTAATTAATGATATTTATGAGTTAATCCTAGAATCTCAATCTGATAGATATTAGGCCACAGCTTTCCGGTAATATATAAACTATCGGTAGATGCATCATAAGCTATCCCGTTAAGTACATCGATTGTAGGAAAGCAGTGCTCAGCGGTAAACTCAGGTAATTCTGATAGATCAACCCACCCCATAACCCTGCCGTTATCAGGATCGATCAACACTATATTTTGTGTCTGCCAGACATTGGCATAGATTACACCATTGATATATTCTAATTCATTAAGGCGCTCAACTAATCCGTGCTTACTCGTTACTGTCAGATGCTTAACCGGCTCAAATGTGTCTGGTTCTAAATAAGTTAGCTGGGCTGAACCATCGCTCATAATTAAATATTGGCCGTCATAGGTAAGCCCCCAGCCTTCTGTAGAAAAAGTAAATTTTTCAATTTCTGTAAATGTATCTAAATCATAGACAAATCCCCGCTGTTCTTTCCAAGTCAGCTGCACAATTTTGTCATTGACCACAGCAATCCCTTCGCCGAAATACTGCGCGCTTAAGTCTATCTGCTGCAAGATCAGGCCATCTTCCAACCGTACCTTCCGCAGTGATGAGGCACCATACAAACCTGTTCCTTCATATAAGTAGCCATCATAGAAAAACAATCCTTGGGTAAATGCCTGCGAATCGTGGGGATAAACTGCTTTTATCCGGTAATCATAAAATTTTTCTGCCTGCTGACCACTGCCATAATGAACTAAACATATTAGAAATACTAAAACTAAAAGCGAGACTCTTTTTAAATATAGAATCTTAACTGCCATCATCCCCTATAACATGCGGATAAATATATTGATAATTATTTCTTCAATAATGTTTTGCTCATACCTTTTAACAATTAGAATAAAATTATGGAAGTAATTATCAATAATAATTAAAGGACATTAGAGCTGTCATCAAGAAGAAATAAATTCTATGACTCTAACTAAAGCGAGGCGAAGCTATGCAAGAAAAAATTGGTATAATTACTGACAGTAC
>JAAZMN010000083.1 GCA_012798795.1 Bacillota bacterium
GATATGTATGTTGACTGGGTAGATTTGTGGAGCGGTATTCAAAAGTTTAGTTCAGCGATTTATTTTTCAACATTAGGTAAAAAAATTCCCGGAATAGAAGATGCAAAATTACAGCAAATGCCGATTAAATCACCGGAGCATTTTCATGCTAACTTAGAATCTTTCGTTAAGAAAATACATCATTGGCGAAAGTCCCATTATCGCGTACTGCTTATCGTTTCAACCGAAGAAAGAGGTAATAGGCTTGTAGAGTTTTTGAGAGGCAATGATATTCCGGCTCAATATGAAAAATCTATTTCAGGGCGGTTGAAATTAGGTAACTGCATCGTGACTAAAGGCAGCCTGGAAACAGGTTTGGAGTATCCGGGTTATAAATTAGCAGTATATACAGATTTCGAAATTTACGGTAAAAAGAGAATAGGACGCAGAGTTGGCCGTACAGAACAGCAAGTGCATTTAACTGAAAGAGACTTGACCATCGGCGATTATGTTGTCCATGTGAATCATGGGATTGGACAGTATCTCGGTGTGGAAACTCTTGAGGTACAGAAGACACATAAAGATTATTTGCTGATTAGATTTGCCGGCAAGGATCGCTTGTATGTACCTACTGATCAAATAGATATGCTGCAGCGTTATGTTGGAGTAAATGATCAACCTCCTAAGCTATCCAAACTTGGCGGCGGGGAATGGACAAGAGTTAAGCGGCGTGTTAAAGAGTCTGTTCAAGAAATGGCTCAGGGATTATTAGATTTATATGCTGTAAGAGAGGCCACTGAAGGATTCAATTATCCGCCGGATTCTCCCTGGCAGCAGGAATTTGAGGATGCTTTTCCGTATGAAGAGACTCCTGATCAGATTCGTGCAATTGAGGAAGTAAAAAGAGATATGGAGAAACCTAAACCTATGGATCGCTTATTATGTGGCGATGTAGGCTACGGTAAAACGGAAGTTGCAATTCGAGCAGCCTTTAAAGCGGTCAGTATAGGCAAACAAGTTGCGGTATTGGTTCCCACTACCATTCTGGCTCAACAGCATAATCGTACATTTACTGAGCGATTTGAGAATTACCCGGTAACTATCGGAGTTTTATCTAGATTTCAGTCTGCTACACAGCAGAAGAAAATTATTAAGGGCTTAAAGTCAGGTGTTGTTGATATTGTTATTGGGACACACCGGCTTTTATCAAAAGATATAGAATATCATGATTTAGGTTTAGTAGTGGTAGATGAAGAACAAAGATTTGGCGTAGCACAAAAAGAACGTTTAAAAGAAATATGCAAAAATGTAGATGTGTTAACTCTTTCCGCAACACCAATACCGCGTACTCTTCATATGGCAATGGTAGGTGTGCGCGATATGAGTTTAATTGAGACACCTCCTGAAGATCGATTCCCTATCAGAACTTATGTTTTAGAGTGGAATGATGAAACAATTATTCAAGCTATTACCAGGGAATTAAGTCGTCAAGGCCAGGTGTATTTTGTTTATAACCGAATTCAAGGAATTGAAAGTATGTATCGCCGATTACAGGAAATGGTTCCGGATGCAAAAATAGCTTTAGCTCACGGGCAGATGGACGAAAATCGACTTGAACAGGTGATGCTTGATTTTTATAATGGTGAATATGATATTTTGTTGTGTACTACAATTATTGAAACCGGGATGGATATTAGTAATGTTAATACATTAGTCATTTACGATGCAGATCATCTGGGTTTAGCTCAACTGTATCAGCTACGCGGCCGGGTAGGCCGATCGAATCGCGTAGCTTATGCGTATTTTACTTATCGAAGGGATAAAATACTGACGGAGGATGCTGAAAAACGTTTACAAGCCATAAAAGAGTTTTCAGAGTTAGGTTCAGGAATAAAGATTGCCATGCGAGATTTAGAGATTAGAGGAGCAGGTAATATTTTGGGACCAGAACAACACGGCTTTATTTCTTCAGTAGGGTTCGAGTTATACTGCAGACTGCTGGATGAGGCTATTAAAAAGCTAAAAGGTGAGGTTAGTCATAAAATTCCTGAACCGATGCTGGATTTAAGTGTAGATGCTTACATTGGAGACAGTTATATTTCTGATCCGAAACAAAAAGTAGAGTTCTATAAGAAGATGGCGGCGGTAAAGACTTTGGAAGAAGCTGTGGAACTAGAGGTAGAATTTGAAGATCGTTTCGGAGATTTGCCTGATTCGGTAAGGAATTTACTGTTGGTTACGCAGATAAAAGTTTTGGCACGAGGGGTTGGAATTGCAAGCATTTTTACGGACAAAGGTATGTATGTAATTCGTATGCTGCCCGGTATAATTTGTGAACGAGAAAAATATAATGCATTAGTTCGTTCATTCCGAGGTAGGGTAGGCTATACTCATAAACGTAATCCACAGGTGAAAATTAAGGTGCGCGGCTTATCCGATTTTGAAGCTTTAACGCTGTTAAAACAAGTACTGGAGGGCATGAAGTAGAAATACGTTTAGCTGGGTTAAATGAATAAAAATAGCATTCAGGATATATACTAACATTGAACTAACCCAACATAAAGGAGGGGTGTGGCCCTTGAAAGCTACAGGAATAGTTAGACGAATAGATGATCTAGGCAGAGTTGTTATTCCAAAAGAAATTAGACGAACCCTACGCATTCGAGAGGGTGATCCTTTAGAAATATTTGTCGACCGCGACGGCGAGGTTATTTTAAAGAAGTATTCTCCTATTGGAGAATTAGGTGATTTTGCTCAGGAATATGCAGACTCATTATATGAATCTACCGGGCATATAGCACTTATTTCAGATCGGGATGCGATAGTAGCTGTTTCCGGTGCTCCGAAAAAGCAGTGGTTGGATAAACTTGTAACAAACACAATTGAACAATCGATGGAGTCGCGCAGAACTATGATAATCAATAATAATGAAATCAGTGATGAGGAAGAAAATTGGGGTTTTGAATCTCAAGTAATATCACCGATAATTGCCGAGGGAGATCCAATCGGTGTGGTGATTTTGTGCACAAAAGAACCCAATATCAAAATGGGTGACTTAGAAACAAAATTGACGGAAACTGCAGCAGGTTTTTTAGCTAAACAAATGGAACAATAGTAAAATAATAATTGACTCCTAATCATAATTTTGGTCTTTTAAATTGTGAATAGAGAGTCTTTTTGCTTTTTCCCAGAGCTGATCCATTTCTTCCAGGCTCATTTCATTCAAATCCCGGTGCTGTAACTGAGCCTGCTCTTCAATATACTTAAATCGCCGGATAAACTTATCGGTGGTATTATTAAGGGCATGCTCAGGATCTATTTTAAGATAGCGGGCGACATTAACGAGAGAAAATAGTAGATCTCCGAATTCAGCCTCAATTTCTGTTTCATCTTGATTTTTTAAGGCCTGCTGTAATTCATTGAGTTCTTCGGTTAGTTTATCTGCTGCACCATCCATTTTATCCCATTCAAAGCCAACTTTTCCCGCTTTATCTTGGACTTTCTCAGCTTTCATTAAGGCTGGTAAATAGGGTACTACCCCATCCAAAATAGATTTACGGTTTCGATTCTGCTGTTCTTGTTTTTTGATAATTTCCCAGTTCGACATGACATCTTCAACAGATTGCACTTGGGTATCGGCAAAAACGTGAGGGTGACGGCGGATCATTTTGGTACAAATTGCTTGAATTACGTCATCTATATTAAACTCATTGTTTTCCGCAGCAATTTGTGCATGGAAAACTATCTGCATTAATAAATCGCCTAACTCATCCGCTAAAGCCTGTGGGTTATTTTGATTAATCGCTTCGATTACTTCATAAGTTTCTTCCAGCAAATTACGGATCAAACTTTTATGAGTTTGTTCAAGATCCCAAGGGCAGCCTCCTTGTTTTGAGCGAAGCCTAGCTATTATTGCTGTTAAGGACTGCAGGTCATATTGAGACATTTAGTATATTACCTCCCTAAAAACTTAAAAATATAGCCTGCTTTATCAGCAGGCTAAATTCTTTCCTTGCTATTTCTTTACTACTTCTTTTAAAGCTTTCCCAGCTTTGAACACAGGTACTCGTGTTGCTGGAATAGTAATCCTCTCTCCAGTTGAAGGGTTTACACCTTTACGTTCTTTACGATCGCGTACATCAAACGTGCCAAAACCTACTAGAGTTACTTTCTCGCCTCTGGCCAAAGATTGCTGAATAACTGAGAATGTAGCCTCAACAGCTTCACTTGCAGCCTTCTTAGTCATTGCAGTTTCTTTTGCAACTGAAACGATTAGTTCACTTTTGTTCACGATTTAACCCCCTTGAGGTATATAATAATTTACTGCTTAGTATTCTCTGAGACAGGCTATTAATCCTGCTTATATGGGAATATTTTCCAAAAAAACTTAGAATTTGAGTTTTTCGGCATAAATTCTATAAGAAATATACAAGCTAAAGATACAATAATGTTTTTAAGAATTAGGAGGGAAATAATGGGATTACCAAAAGAGTATAGAATTGTACTTGGTTTAGCTTTAGTCTTTATTGCAATTGCTGCTGTGATGATCAGCTGGAGCCCAGATGACAATATTGCTCGTGAAATTGATGAGGAGCCTGAAATAACAGTATATTTTCATGAAACAAAAGACAAACAAACAATGAAATTAGAAGAATACCTTATGGGAGTCGTTGCCGGGGAAATGTTTCCGGATTGGCCTATAGAAGCTTATGCGGCACAGGCAATATTTTCTCGCAGTTTCACTATGGCCTTTATAGCCGAAGGCGGTCTTAAAGATAAATACGGTACTGATATTTCCACAAATATTGAAAAAGCTCAGGCATACAATAGTGATGCGGTCACACCTGAAATAAGGCAAGCGGTTGAAATGACCAAAGGTGAAGTCATGACATACGACAATCGATATGTTAAAGGTTGGTTTCATGCTTATTCAGGTGGAATGACAACAAGTGCCAAGGAAGGACTAAACTATCAAGAGCCGGAACCACCTTACATTAAAAGCGTTGATTTCGGCGATAATGAATATGCTCCTGATGATGTAACCCATTGGCAGGTAGATTATGATGCAGACGAACTGCAGCAGCTTTTAGCTACTGCTGGTATCGATGTAGGAGAGCTTAAAAATCTGGAAGTTACCGGTAAGGGTAAGACTAATAGAATAACGGAAATAAAAATTTCTGGTACCGAAGGAATAAAGACGATGCATGGTGCTGATTTTCGTATTGCAGTGGATTCAACACGAATGCGCTCTACTCTAGTATCGAAATGGGAATTTGCAGATGGTGTTTTGCATATAGAAGGACGCGGTTATGGCCATGGGGTGGGTTTGAGTCAGTGGGATGCATATAAAATGGCAAAAGAAGGAAAATCGCCCCAGGAAATTGCCACATCATTTTTTAACAATGTAGAAATCAAAAAATTATACAATTGATGAGTAAAACTATTCTATTTAAATTTTCTCTTGCATAGATTGTACCAAAAGGTAAGGTGGGGAGGTACAGAACTTGAACGAGAGAAAATTTCCCAGTAGTGTAACTACTAAGCATCAGATCGTCCTAGTTCAACGTGAAAAACTAAATGTGGACGGTGTGCTGAATGTGGATAGTTTTGATGATCGTGAAATAGTGCTGGAAACTGATCATGGTGGTTTATTTGTTAGAGGTGAAGACTTGCATATCAGTGAATTGAATCTGGAGACCGGCAATTTGGTGGTGGGCGGTTACATTAGAATGCTCGAATACACCAAAGATTCTCTCGGAGTAAAAGGAAAAGGTGTTTTAGCTAAGCTGTTCAGGTAATGCACATATTTTTGAGTAAATGCATACACTGTTATGGTAGGATTAGATTCTACTATAATTGGAGGTGCTGGCATGGATTCGCTTAACGTGCAGTTGTATGCATTTGCTGCTACATTGTTAGCAGGTGCTTCCACAGGATTTATATTTGATTTATATCGCTTGTTTCGTTCATGGCTGCGGCCCGGAACAATATCTACTGCAATCATGGATTTGTTTTTTTGGCTGGTATTGGGTCCTGTAATCATTATCTATATGTTAATAGCAAATTGGGGTGAACTAAGACTCTATGTATTTATCGGTGTTATGCTGGGTATAGCCTTTTATTACTTAATATTTAGTAAATGGGTCATTGCAGTGTTTATTGGATTAGCTAATTTTATCGGTAAAACTATAAATTTTATTTTTGAGGTATTATTTGCTGTGATCATGTGGCCTACTCGAATAATACAAGATATTAGTTTGAGTGCTGCTGCTAAGAAACGAGGACGGGATAGATTACAGTTCAAGTCGGGATTACGCTGGAGATCATCTTCACTAAATTGGTTTCGCCGCAGATAATTTATTTTAATCATTTTGGGCAGGAAAACGCTGTTATTTCCAGAAACTCCCTTATTAAGGGGAGATGGACTGATGACTCAGAAAAAGAGCAGAATTAAAAAGTTAAACGTCTATAAAA
>JAAZMN010000084.1 GCA_012798795.1 Bacillota bacterium
CTATACTAACTTTTGCTTCAAATCATTCAGCTGCCTCAGCGTAATATTAGCAACTCTAAGATTAATTTCTCATCTAATCCCTTGGCCAACGAAAGCTAACACAATTAGTTATAGATCACTAGTTTATTAAAGTCAAACTTTAGTAAAAGAGTCTGATAAATTACAGCAATAGACCTATTTAATAATTTAACCATATCTAAATCCCACGAAAAACCTGCTCTAGATCCACAGCTAAACCAGGAAAAATAACTGATAAGGCCTTGTCTGATGCTCCATAGGTAATATTGTCATCAATATCGTTTTCCTTAAAAGTATAAACAGTAATTGTTTTGTTTTTCGGATCGGCTATCCAATATTCTGCTACACCACCAGCCATATACAGATCTAATTTTTTAATCAGATCATTTCTAAGAGTATTATCTGATAGAATCTCCACCACTAGCGTTGGAACACCTTTATAATATCCATCATCACCAAGTTGTTCATCTAAGTCACAGATCACCATTACATCAGGCTGAACAACATTAATGTTATCTTCCGAACGTTTAATTGTAATATCGTAGGGAGCCACCATTGGTATGCATGTTTTTCCCCGAAAAAAGTTAAAAAAAGTGCCATAAATTTCCCCTAAGGCCAACTGGTGATCACTCTTTGGTGAAGAGAGTAAGAAAATATCTCCATCTATATATTCATACCGCTCATCTGTGTCTTTAGTAAGTTCTAGAAACCCCTCGTAAGTTGCTTTTCTTAGACCATAGCCACTTGATAAAGCTTCTTCGGCACAATTGCCAGAATCAGTCTTTTTCTTAAAACTATTAGCAGCAGATAGTTTAGCGACTTCCTGACCATTACGAGTAATCAAGATATCCTGATCTTGTGCCAGCATTAAATACCTGCCAAAGTTATTTTGTAGTTCCGTAGAGTTGACTTTTAACATATTCACATCCCACCTTAGCTATTTTAGCTAATCTAACTAAGGTGATCATACCACTACTATATTAAGTTGTCAAACAAGAGAAATAATAGAAAGGAATAACTTGATCTTTACTTAATTGAAAAAGTAAAATCCACCCGTTTTAAGTTTAATGTGGAATTTAATTTTTCAAACTGGAACTTACCTTTTCAATTGACCTCTCGGGTAGCGTGTGATTGGAAGACAGCTAAAAAATATGCCGATGGTGATGTCAATTTGCATGACCAAGGAAAACGAACCAGGAAGAAAACTGTCATGGAGGGCTTCTAAGACTACTTAGAAGATTTGCTTATTGAAGATCAAAGTATGCCAAAGAAACAAAGACGAACTGCTAGATCCATGTTCAAAGGGCTTTTAGAATTAGGTTATCAAGGTTCCAAACGAACTTTGAAAGATTATGTTCGTAAGATTAAATTAAAATTACAGATCGAAACTAAGGAGCAAGCTGTCCGGCTTGAACAAATTCCTGGTGAAGCCCAGTGGACTTTGGAAAATTTGAAGCAATTTCTGGCCCCAAGAAAAAAATACTACTATGAGTTGGTTATGTATCCAAGTTCTCTTCTAACCATTGATTGGTTTCAATAAGGAGCTCTGGTGCCACAAAGACATACTCCACTGCTACTGGCGGTAGATTAGGAATTACCACCGAACGCAAAGTGGAGGGTACAATTTGCGAATTTTGGGCTAAAACCGGAAAATCCGATACACCGCCTTCTTCAAAGTAGTAATCAAATCGTATATTTTTCTTTCCAAACTTTTCACATACTTTTTTAAAAATCTGATAAGCTGCAGCCGGATTCTGCCTAACATGGTTAGGATCCCGTTCATATAAAATGCGATAGTGTCCACGATTCATAATCCTTTTGGCCCATTCTGTTCCAGGCAAAGTTTTTTGACTCGCTTCGGCTATGGCAGATAAGATTTCGTTGTCTGTCATTACTAGTAGGTTTTCTATTTTCGGCTGCCATAAACACATTGTACCGGCTTTTAATTACCAAATCCAATACAACTATACCATTATTATAATATTTTTGTAAACTTGACTTTTGTTTGTATATGTAATTTAAATCATTGTTCCCCCGGAATTCTTATTATTCTGGACGTTTTGCCAAGTTTTAGACCTTCTGTTCTATTTCACCATAAACAAAAACCAGTTTCATATCTTTTACAAACACATGCACCAGATATTATTTGGAAGTTAATATCAAAGCTCAGGACAATAAACCATAAAACTATAAATTTGCATTTTTGAGTTCCAAATACGCAAGCCTAAAAGAGGATAACTATCATCTAGTGGTGCGGGATCAACTGCTGTTGCCAGAAGACACTCGTCTATATAAACACTGATTACAGTTTCTTGCGAAGTGTTTAGAATATTGGCAGGACGTGTAATGCGTTCAATCTTTATAGAGTAAATATTGTCTGCTATTAGTGGGCTCTGTAATTTAGACGTCTCAAGCACTTTTTTATCTCTATAAATACGGATCATGCGATCATCATTATCGCCGATAACTACCCCATAGAATGAATTAAAGAAGACTCCGATTCCTCCTGTATAATCAAGCATTATTTTGGCATCAAATTTTATCCCTACATTACCGTGAACATAATGCCGGAATTCTATTGATGAGGCTTCTCCATCAAAGGAAGTACCTTCAAGACAATTATTACTAAACACCCAATTGTGAGTGTTATTCCAGTTTATGTTTCCAGCTGTAAAATCGTCATAAATAGCTGTCTTAAATCGTGCTGTTTGAGCTACTCGCTCCTTTCTATTTTTATCTAGGAAACTCAATCTGACTTCGTAATTTGCAGGAATCACTCCTTTACTGCAGTAATACTCTAGGCGGTTATCAGATACATAATCAATGTTTTCAGTTACATCTTCACCGTTAATGACAAGCTTCATCATGTAATCAGATGGGTTTTGATATTCAGCTTTAATAGATGGATAATCATTCATGATTATCTCGCCTGAAGCAGGTTTTAAATCAATAATCTTAGCAGAATTTGTTGCTGCAGGCCCAAACAGCATTCCTAAAAGTGACACGCCTTCGTATGAGACAAATCCTAGTATAAATATTATTATGACCCCAAGGGCAATAAGTTTTTTACACTCTTCATTTGCTATCCATTCCAAAATAGGCTTTAGAATTTTTGGTAAAATAAGCTTTTTAATCAAGGTAAAGAGCCCTCCTTAAATTTAATCATAAATATGTCTTTGTTTGGATTATATCATTTATTCTGACAATTGTAAAGATTGGATTTATGTTTTTATTATAAAACAAAAAATTAGTATAAAAAAGCCGCCAATTTGACGGCTTGACAGCATATCCCAAAATTAATATTAAAACAAAAAATATTCCTGCGCTGATCTTTATTGTCGTGGGTTCTAGTTTGACCTTTTACATCATCACTGAAGCAATGAGTGTCCCTTGCCTTTTGATTTCATACTCGCATTTAGCTATCCTCTGCTGCTAAACAACTTCTTTACTTTCTCATAAATTTCAAGAGTTCCCACATCATACCAGTCTTCTGTAAACCTATAAGCATAAACATCTTTATGCTTAATTAACCATGGAATAAAGTTACCAGGAGCATCCGGATTATTACCTTCTGTTAAATATTGATCAATTAACGAAATAGTATCTGCTTGATAAATATAAAACGGAGGAACCGCTAAATTAGATTTTGGATGTTCCGGTTTTTCTTCAAAGGAAATAACTTTATTGTTCTGATCTAATTCAACCACACCAGATCTACTTAGTGCAGCTGCATCATCTAATTGATTAACACAGATACAATCGGCATTTACTTCATGATAGAAATAAACAAAATCAGATAGTTCAAAGTCAAAAATAGTATCTCCAGCTAATACAATAATATCTTCACAAATGCCATATTCTTTAACAGCCAGTTGTAAATCAGCAATTGCCCCTAATCTATTATCATTACTGGTAGTTCCATCATTTAAAATATGTATTGGTTTTAGATTCTGATATTTTTCTTTCCAATCTCTAAATTGATCAATAAAACGATCATTACTTACCACAATAACTTGATCCACAATAGTAACTTTATCCAGCTTATCAAAAATATGCTCCAAAACTGGTTTGCCAGCTACTTCTAATAAAGCCTTAGGTCGATTTTTAGTCAATGGATATAACCGAGTAGCATAGCCTGCTGCTAATATTATTGCTTTCATTTGGCAACCTCCCTGCCGAAAGAACAACAGTTCTAGCACCATCATCGTTTAAAATCAGCACTACCCCTCTGCTCTCCCCAGCCTTTTCTTCACCGCATCAACCATATTGTCTACTTCTTTAATTCCCATGAATAAAATCAAGATGAAATATACTCCTGCTCCTATCGCAATGGAAATTAATAAACTTAAGTTGGCACTTATATACTTTAGTAGTAATTGATTAACTAGCTTAGCTGCTATTCCCATTATAACAGATGCACTAATCATTTTAATTCCTGAAACAAAAATATCTTTTAGACCAAAGGCACCTATTTTTCCATAACTTTTTGTACCACATTTACAACAAATTACGATACACATTGAATGATTAACCACCATGGTTAGAGACTAGAATAAGTAATCTTCGCTTTTCAGTTTCAATAAGTTTATCAAGGAGTTCAGTGTTTAGTTTGGGTTTTACTCTATTACGAACGATCCCGGCATACACTTCCTTAATCATAACCGCCTTCTGGGTTTCAAAAAATCGATAAAAAAGGTGATTTTTAGTCTCGTGTGTGTTTTTAAATATTTTCTTAAGCTCTTTATCCATTGTGGCAAAAAGGTATGTAGTATCTCTAGACATTTCATCCCAATATAAAGTGCTCCAAAAGGATAAATACGTAAGATCCCAGGCTTGATTACTACACTTGTGTAATAACTGTTCCATGTTGTTTATATTTTTTATTCCAAAGTTTTTAAGTCTATTTGAAAATAGTAACACGATGTACGAAACGTGTAACGACAAAAAAGGAGATTTTCATCATTCCAGCGCAAAAACTCTATTACTTTCTCATGCTCCTGCATTCCATCCTGTAAATACAACCACATGATGTGTAGCATCGTGGCATAGTGCATTTTAAAATGATCGTTTTCGATATTGAACACGAAGTCTTGTACTTTTCCGGACAATTGGAGTTTTGGTATTTCATGAGTCCTCCCTAGCACGAGGTGCAACCAATCTTCGGGTGAATAATAGTTAACTAACTGGAGAAAAATATTGTTTTCTTTGTTGGCCTCTAAATCGCTGCCTTTATGATACGCGTATTCGCTTAATGCCAATCCAGCCGTAATATTAATATTATTAATTTCGGCCCAAAACATTAGGCTACCAATTACCTTCGAAATATTCTTGTCCTTTATGGACCCCTTAGTGCAAAGCTCTATCAAGCCTATAAGTATATTTCTATCGATTATCAACAGGTATTTTCTACCAAGGTAATTTGAGAAATCGGGGTATCCTGCGGGAGATATTTCCGGATGAAAGATAATCTTCTTTTCAGTTAAAAACTCTGTCACAGATTTAAAATCATTCTTTTTGATATAATACACTTTCACAAACGATTCCCCCAAGCGAGTTTTTCATCAGAAAATCAAAACTTTTCATTTCTTTAACCCCTTAGTTATCAAGTAAGGATATCATTTGAGAAGCTTTGGGTTTTCTCTTATTTCTTCCACAACCCATGGTTGCAAGAAAAACGTAATTTTCATATCAA
>JAAZMN010000085.1 GCA_012798795.1 Bacillota bacterium
ACCAAAATTTGATTTAATTATCGGTAATCCGCCTTGGGGGTATAAATTCTCTCGCGATGAAGCCAGATTACTAGCTGATCATTATTATACGGCTGGAACAAAGGGCGGAGTCGAATCGTACAATCTGTTTATTGAATGGGCAATCAATAAAATTGCGGATAATGGCATAATCAGTTATATATTACCGGAAGCATTTTTAACAGTGAGATTACATGCCAGGGCACGACAATTAATCTTGAAGAACTGCAGGATAAATAAGGTTACTTGTTTCGGTACAATCTTTCCAGAAGTTAATGCACCAGTAATTTCATTAGTAATGCAGAGGACTGATAAATTTAAGCAAAATTATGTGAAAATCAAGACTGACGGTAAGGATTATCGGGTTCCTCAAGCCTCTTTTTCTAATATGGATTTTAGTTTCAATGTTTTTGGCAGTAAGACAGATTATGAGATTATTCGTCATTTACGCAGCGAGGTAAATGTTCAGTATTTAAAAGGAAATGCAGATTTTGCTCTGGGAATCGTTACGGGCAATAACAAGAAATATGTTCTAAAGCAGCCGCAAGCTAACAGTGAAGTGGTAATTACTGGACGAGATGTTTTTAAATACCGCATTAGACCGGGCGGCAGTTATTTGGTTTATCGAAGGGATAGATTTCAGCAGGTTGCCTCGGATTATCTTTACCGTGCTGAGGAAAAATTATTGTACCGATTTATCAATTCACGCTTAGTTTTTGCTTACGATGATAATCAGCTTTTATCTTTAAACAGTGCTAATATACTGATCCCGCGTTTTTCGAATATGTCTATCAAGTATGTTTTAGCGGTTTTAAACTCACGTATTGCACAGTTCTATCATGCGGTAACAAATCCATCCCCAAAAGTCCTTCGCAGTCAGCTGGAGACAATTCCTATTTGTGTTTGCGGTAAAAAACAAGAAAATATTATAGTTGGGCTTGTAAATAGTATTATAATATCTGAAAAGCCAGCACAACGTCGAGAAATATATGAGGAAATTGACAGAAGATTGATGAACTATTATATGCTGCCAGCGAAATATCAGGCTTATATTCGAAGAAAAAACCAAATTGTTGAACTATTATAAAAAGCGTCTAACTGCACTTTTATGATCTAAGATTACCTAGTCACTAAGTATTTATCCACACAGTCCACAGGTTTACCCACAACATTCTGGGTCAAACCCTTGTTTGTCCCAACATCTGGTGGTAGGTAAATTAATCACAGTAAATACTATAATATGTTACGATTTTATTAAAATACAACAGTCATACTACTTAACAAGTGGCACCGAAGCTTTTATAGAGGATTGGCAGTGATTTTGTAGAAATATCAATTGTGCGACAATTACAGCTTTTTTAATTGGGGACAGTGTTGATAATAAGGAGTGTAAGCATGAGAAATTTTAAGTTAGACAGATTTGTTTTACCAAAGCGAGTGCAAAATATTATTCAAAAAACCAAAAATGTGATTGTGCCTGAAAGCAGATTACAGTTAGTAGAAATGGCCAGTGGTGGTCAGCAGAGCGGACTTTTTCAGGTAGTGTATAATGTTCCTAAAAAAGGTGAAGTTGTGGAAGCATCAGTTGCTGTTTGTAAAAACGGTATATCTGTAAATTTCACTGAACCATATATGCGCCGCCGGGATCCTGATTCTATTATAGTTGGCGACAAAAAACCAACTGATAAAGAAACCTACCGCGAACGTTACGGGAAGGATTTTGAATCAGTACGAAAACAGACTTTTGAGTGGCTGCAGCAGCAGGCCTTGATTGTGATGCCATTTATGGTAGGCGGGAAAGAGTATGGTTATCCTGCTTTGTTTATTGGACCGATGAATGCTGCATTTTTTGCTGCATCACTAGCGGATTTACAAGCGTTTGTTCCGAGAGCGGAGATACCAGAAAAATTTGTACCACAAGCTGTTTTATTTTTAGCACCACCGTTTAGACATACGCATTTTGATGGTAAACAGGTTGTGGTACACAACCGATTAGATGATATTCATGAAGTTTTTGCGTATAATCTATATCCCGGCCCCAGCGCTAAGAAAGGAGCATATGGGATACTTTTAAATCTTGGCGAACAAGAAGGTTGGACAACACTGCATACATCTACAGTTAAGGTTGTTACACCATATGAGAACGTTCTTACTATTATGCATGAAGGAGCTAGTGGCGGCGGTAAAAGTGAGATGCTCGAACAGGTTCACCGTCAACCAGATGGAAGTGTTAAAATAGCTGAAAACATTATTACAGGTGAGGAAATCATTATTGATTTGAAAGAATCCAGTGAACTGCTGCCTGTTACTGATGATATGGCTATGTGTCATAAGGATTTTCAAAGTGAGAGCCCTAAGTTAGTTGTTACCGATGCGGAAGACGGATGGTTTTTGCGTATGGACCATATTACACAGTATGGAATTGTGCCATATTACGAGAGAATTACAATTCATCCGAAGGAACCATTAATCTTTTTGAATATTGACGGTAAACCAGGGTCAACATGTTTGATCTGGGAGCACATTGAAGATGCCCCGGGTCAACCCTGTCCTAATCCCCGAGTAATTATGCCGCGGCGTTTAGTATCGGGGGTTGTCAATGAACCTGTTGCAGTAGATATTCGCAGTTTTGGTGTGAGAACGCCGGTTTCAACAAAAGAACATCCGACTTATGGAATAGTGGGCTTGTTCCATGTTTTACCTCCAAGCTTAGCTTGGTTATGGCGTTTAGTTTCTCCACGCGGCCATGCAAACCCCAGTATTTATGAGACAGAAAGCGGTATGTCAAGTGAAGGTGTAGGTTCATATTGGCCGTTTGCCACAGGAAAAATGGCAGACCAGGCTAATCTACTGCTTGATCAGTTTATTGGGAAAACCAGCACTCGCTATATTTTAGTGCCCAATCAGCATATTGGTGCTTATAAAGTTGGGTTTATGCCTCAATGGATTACACGTGAATACTTAGCCAGACGAGGAAGTGCTAGTTTTGGTAAAGAAAAGCTAATTGAATCCCGCTGTTCACTGTTGGGATATGCAATGCAGTCGATTAAGGTAGAGGGTTATCAGATCAGCAGAGGACTTTTGCAGGTGCAGTACCAGCCTGAAGTCGGATTTGAAGCTTATGATCAAGGAGCGAAAATTTTAAGCGATTTCTTTAAAAGAGAATTAAAGAAATTTTTAGTTGAAGGATTAAATCCATTAGGAAAAGCGATTATTGAGTGTTGTCTTGATGACGGCACTATTGAGGATTATCTAAAATTTATTCCAATGAGTTATTAAAGCAAATTTCGTTGAATTTAGGTATGGTTTATGCTATACTATGTTTATTGCTGGCCCCGTAGCTCAGAGGATAGAGCAGCGGTTTCCTAAACCGCGTGTCGGGTGTTCGAATCACTTCGGGGCCGCCATTTAAGAGCAATAAACTCTGTGTTTATTAGGCAAAATTGGGCAAATCGTCCGTTTTGCCTTTTTTATCTTCTTAAAGATCTTTTTTCTAATTCATTAGCAACTGCGCTTGCAAGGGCTTGCTTTTTCGAGACAACTCTGCATCCTGCAGGAGAAATTAGGAACTTGCCCATACGGACATACACTACTGCCGGTCCTGTGTTTTGAGAGCTCCTTCAATCTGGATGTTTTTTGGGTGCCAAAGCAATTATGGCATTTCAAGAAGGTAATCTTCGTCTAAATATAGTACATAATACATAATAACTATATTAATCACAACTATCGAAGGAATGAATCACATTGACTGGAATTAAAGCCACTCATCTTAAAAGAGGAGAACTGCTGTTTTCAAAAGGGCACCCTGCTGAAGTAATGTATTTTGTTTTATCAGGTGATATTCAAATAATTGAAGAAAACAAAATCAATACTTTAAGTACAGGTGCGGTTATTGGTGCTGTAGAGTTTTTGAATAACAGGCGTCTTCATTATTCAGCTCGCTGTGTTTCGGATGTAATGCTATTGGTTTTGGATGAAAAATTAACGATTGAATTATTTCGCAGGCAGCCGCAGATAGGTTATAATATTTTAAAAGCTGTAGCAGCTGAGATTCCGTCAAATGAAACTGAAGCACCAGTCCAAGAGGAAACAGAAGAAAAAGTTGAAAGTAATGGGGAGACAGAAAGCATAACAGAAAACATACCGGTTACGCTGCGTCAGCTTTTACCTGAAGGGCATCCTACATTTGATCTGAGAGCGTCTTCAGCACATGA
>JAAZMN010000086.1 GCA_012798795.1 Bacillota bacterium
ATAATGCTGAACTGTATGCCAATCAATTACGGGAAAAAGGATTTGAAGCAGCTGTGATTCATCCTTGACAGAGCCTGTCGTGATATGATAGGTTTGTCTGGGGATAAGAGATATAGAAGGAGGTAAGGCAATGGCTCACATAATTAGTGAAGAATGTATTAAATGCGGAGCATGCCAAGGGGAATGCCCGGTTGATGCAATCAGTGAAGGTGAAGATCAGTTTGAAATCGATTCAGATACTTGTATTGATTGTGGTGCATGTGCTGCTGTTTGTCCTGTAGATGCAATTAGCGAGGAATGATGGTCTATTTCTATACTTACTTAAAAAGCCGGGTAACCGGCTTTTTTTTATTGGCATAACTTACCACCCTTATCTCATATTTATGGAGCAGTGAGGGTGGTGCTGATATGGCTCGAATATCTTATAGGCGAAGAAAAAGACTGCTGAATATAATTAAGTGGTTGACACTATTTGTTATTTTATTGATTGGCATTCCGCTTTTGTTAGTAAGGTGCGTTAAAACGCCTCGGATTAGTAAAGACATTCTCATAATAAATGTATGGGATGTAAAGACTGAAACTCTAATTACAATGACTCTTGAAGAATATGTTAAAGGAGTTGTTGCTGCAGAAATGCCGGTAACTTTTGCACCCGAAGCTTTAAAAGCCCAGGCTGTAGTGGCTCGCACTTATGCTCTGCAACGTATAGAAAACGATGTTCGTATCCACGAGCATCCTGAAGCTCATTTATCTACAGATTATCGGTCGGGGCAAGCTTGGGTATCTTTTGCCGAATTAAAAGAACGTTGGGGAACATTTGAATACTATCTAAATAAGCGTAAAATTGATCAAGCGGTATCTGAGACAAACGGTGTGGTAGCAACTTATAACGGTAAACCAATACTTGCTGTTTATCATTCTACCAGTGGAGGAAGAACAGAAGACTCTGAACATTATTGGGTAGATACACTTCCATATCTGCGCAGTGTCGACGATCCGTATGGAGCTCATTCGCCTTATCAGTACAGTACCATTAAGTTAAGTATCAGTGATTTTATGCGTTTAATGGACATTGAGCATATTTCTCAAGTCAAAGTAGTTGAACGATATCCATCAGGTAGAGTAAAAACTATGGAAGCAGGTAGTAAATGGTTCAGCGGTCGCGATGTCAGACAGCGTTTAAATTTACGTTCATCATGGTTTACTGTAAATGTACATGATCAGGCTGTTGATTTCTCGGTTTGGGGTTATGGTCATGGTGTGGGAATGCCTCAGTACGGTGCTGATGGTATGGCCCGAGAGGGGTATGATTATCGACAAATTCTCCAATACTACTATCAGGGAATTGCACTTGAGCACATATATTAACTGCTGCACATGATTGTAGTAAAGGAGGAATAGTTTTGGATTTTAAACATGAGTGGAGAAAATATGAAATGGAAGATCAGATGAGATCCGAAACTGATTGGGATGATTATGAGTCGGAATCTTATGGTTGGGAAAAATCCAGCATTCGTTCGCTTAAACAGCATTTTTATTTGGAATTAAGTAATGAATTCGGCATCACATCGATTCAGCATAGGACTAGACACTTTCGTAAAGGTTGACAATTAGAAGTTTTTAATATTAGAATGATGCTGAGGAGGGGCGGATGATGAAAGTTGCTGATAGTATACTAGATTTAATTGGACAAACACCCTTAGTCAAATTAAATAGAATGGTTAAAGACACTTTTGCGGAAGTATGGGTAAAATTAGAATCATTTAATCCCGGAGGAAGTGTAAAAGATCGGACAGCATTAAATATGATCCGTACAGCTGAAAAAGATGGCTCGTTAAGGCCGGGAGGAACAATAGTCGAGCCTACCAGCGGCAACACAGGTATTGGCCTGGCAATGGCTGCAGCGGCTGGCGGGTATAAGTTGATTCTTTGTATGCCTGATACTATGAGTAGGGAACGGCGAAGTATATTACAAGCTTATGGTGCAGAATTAATTTTAACACCGGGGGCTCAGGGAATGCAGGGAGCTATATCTAAAGCCAATGAGCTTTTAGAACAAAACCCGGATTATTTTATACCACAGCAATTTGAAAATCCGGCAAATCCTGAGATTCATCGAAAAACCACTGCGCTGGAAATACTCAAACAAACAGATTGTCAATTAGATGTTCTTGTTGCTGGTATTGGGACAGGAGGCACACTTACGGGTGTCGGTGAAGTTATTAAACAAAAACTGCCGCATGTGGAAATAATTGCAGTCGAACCGGATAATTCTCCGGTTTTATCAGGAGGGATCCCCGGTACGCATAAGATTCAGGGAATCGGGGCAGGTTTTGTACCTCAAGTCCTAAATACTAATATCTATGACCGAATTATTAGAGTTAAAGATTCCGATGCACTGCAAACAACTCGGCGGCTGGCGAGAAGCGAAGGAATACTGGCGGGAATATCTTCTGGAGCTGCTGTCTATGGAGCTTTAACAGCTGCACAAGTTTTAGGTAAAGGCAAGAAAGTTGTAGCAATTTTACCTGATACGGGCGAAAGATATCTGAGTGTTTCAGGTTTGTTTACAGACTAGAGGGAAAATCTTCCCTCTTTTTTTATTGAAAACATTTTTCCTAGAGGAAAATGCTAGTAGATGGGGAATTTAAGATAGAGAAATGCCCATACTTATGTGAGGATATTGACGAATGAAAATAATATTAGCATCAGCATCCCAAAGAAGAATTAATTTACTCACTAAATTTGGATTTGATTTTCAGGTGCATACTGCTGAGGTAGAGGAAATTGATATAAGCAGACTCGAATATACTGCTTGTGAACAGATTGCAGTCAAAAACGCTCTACATAAAGCCCAAGCGGTGTTGCACAAGTTTCCTGATGCGTTAGTAATTGGCGCCGATACAATTGTTGTTATAGGTAAACGGATTTTAGGAAAACCTGAAAATGCAGATAAAGCCTATGAAATGCTGCGCTTGTTAAGTGGTAAAAAACACCAAGTTATTACCGGAGTTGCTCTGTGTTCTCAAAAAAGAATACGAGAATTCTTTGTCAGTACCGATGTATACCTGCGTAAATTGGCTGATTATGAGATCCATGAATATATAAAAACTAAGGAACCGTTAGATAAAGCAGGTTCTTATGGAATTCAAGGAATTGGTGGTGCTTTTGTCGAAAGTATATCCGGATGTTATTACAATGTGGTAGGTTTACCTATATCGCGTTTGATTGTTGAATTACGTGGTTTTGGTATTGATATCTTTGCTCGAGGGGGTCATGAGGGGGAATAGCATGACTTATAATGTTATGATTAAGGATTTACCTGTTGAAGAACGTCCTCGGGAAAGACTTTTACGCCAAGGCCCGGAGTTTTTATCCAACCGTGAACTCTTGGCAATTTTGCTTAAAACTGGAACGAAGCACAAATCTGTTTTCACATTAGTAGATCAGTTAATCGCTCATTTCGGATCATTACGAGGTATTGCATGTGCAAATTATGAGGAAATGGCTGTAATTAAAGGAATCGGGCCAGCTAAGGCTGCACAAGTTTTAGCTGCATTTGAACTTGCTAAACGCTTAAGTAATTCTTATTTGCAGGTACAAGAAATAATAAATAGTCCGGCAGATGCTGCAGCTGTAGTAATGGATGAAATGAGGCTTTTGGATCGAGAGCATTTTATGATTTTAATGTTAAATACTAAACATCGGGTGATTACCAGAAAAATTGTATCAATCGGTCATTTGAGTGCATCTTTAGTTCATCCCCGCGAGTTGTTTAAAGATGTTATTAAAAGGAGCAGTGCTGCAGTAATATTGATACATAATCATCCCAGCGGTGATCCGACACCCAGTGATGATGACATAAGAGTAACAAAACGGATATGTGAAGCTGGAAGACTGCTGGGTATTACAGTATTAGATCATCTAGTTATAGGTGATCAGTGCTTTATCAGTCTACGCGAAAAGGGTTTAATGTGAATGTAATTTGAAGCAGTGATAAGCTGAAAGGAGAAAAGAGTATGATTGGTCGTTTTGCAAAAGATATTGGAATTGATTTAGGAACAGCAAACACGCTAGTATATGTACGAGGACGGGGTATTGTAATTGATGAACCAACAGTATTGGCACGTGATCAAGAAACAAAGAGTATTTTCGCAGTAGGTAATAAAGCAAAGGATATGGTTGGTCGTACACCTGGGAATATAATAGCAATTCGGCCACTGCGAGATGGTGTTATTGCTGATTTTGATACAACAGAACGTCTGCTGAAAGATTTTCTTACTAAAGCAAACCGTAGATGGGGGTGGATTCGGCCAAGGGTGATTGTGTCTGTTCCCTCCGGTGTTACTGAGGTAGAAAAGCGGGCTGTCATTGATGCGGCAATATCTGCGGGAGCAAAAGATGCCAGGGTTATTGAGGAACCAATGGCAGCAGCCATCGGTGCAGGACTGCCCGTCCAAGAACCAACAGGTAATATGATTGTTGATATCGGGGGTGGTACTACAGAAGTTGCAGTTATTTCTCTCGGAGGAATTGTGTCTCACCGTTCAATTAGAATTGCCGGGGATGAGATGGATGAAGCTTTGATTCAGTATATACGCCGCCATTATAATTTATTAATTGGTGAGCGGACTGCTGAGGAGATCAAAAAGCAAATAGGTACAGCTTGTCCTTTGGAAGTTGAGTTATCTATGGAGATTCGCGGTCGCGATTTGGTTACAGGATTGCCAAAGACGGTTACTATAACATCAGAAGAGGTACGCGAAGCTTTTGCAGAACCAATTGCAGCAATTATTGACGCTGTTAAGTATACCCTAGAACAGACACCGCCTGAATTAGCTGCTGATATTATGGATCGGGGGATTATGATGGCAGGTGGAGGCTCTTTATTAAACGGATTGGATACACTAATCGCAGATGAAACCGGGATGCCCGTACATTTGACAGAGGATCCATTGACAGCTGTAGTAATAGGCGCCGGATTAGCTTTAGATCATTTTGAATACTTACAAAGGATTATGGTAGGACCAAAATAATACTCTCGAACCCGAACTTGCGAACTGGAGGTGAGTGGTGTGTCGTCGCAATTTATGAAAAAAGCCAAAAT
>JAAZMN010000087.1 GCA_012798795.1 Bacillota bacterium
CAGTTGCGCGTCTTTCAAGACCTGGAAACTCAAGTTCAACATCTATCCGGAGATTTATCAGCCGATAATCGTATCGATGTTGATGATGCTGAAGATAATCTTAAACTTCGTGAAAACATGCCTGCAGGCAGTCCCTTTATGCATCCTATGCACGATGCCACCGCCGATCCGCAGTTAGATAAGAAAAATCAAAAACGCAAACCACGGAGGTGAGATAAGTGGACCAGCTGACATGGAAAGTAGGAGGTGCTCAAGGAGAAGGAATTGACAGTACCGGTGAAATTTTGAGCACTGTTCTTAACCGTATAGGGTATTATACATTTGCTTATCGCCACTTTATGTCCTTAATTAAAGGTGGACATACTAATTATAAAATAAGAATTTCCCATCTGCCCGTCTATTATCACGGTGACCAAACCGACGTTTTGATTGCCTTTGATCAGCGGTCAATAGATAAAAACAAAACAGAATTTCATCAAAACACTCTCGTTATCTATGACTCAAAATTTAAACCCCAAAATTTAGATAACACAGTAAATTGCGGTGTTCCCATGAGTGAGTTTGCTGAAGAACTAGGTAATGTGATTATAAAAAATATGGTAGCTATTGGAGTTACAGCAGCTGTACTGGATATTGATCCTCAGTTATTCCATGCTATGGTAGAAACAAGGTTTGCAAAAAAAGGGGATAAAGTGATAAGCCTAAACAAAACCGCCATACAACAAGGTTACGATTATTATCGCAAGCACTACAATCAAATAAGAAGGCTGCCTGATATCCCCAAACAAAAATCGTATATGCAAATTTCCGGCAATGAAGCTGTAGCATTTGGGGCATTAGCTGGCGGATGCCGATTCTTTGCCGCTTATCCTATTACTCCCGCAACAGAAATAATGTATTGGCTTGTTAATCACCTGCCGGAATACGGCGGCAGGGTTGTGCAGGCCGAAGATGAAATCGCAGCTTGTTTAATGGCAATAGGCAGCAATTATACAGGTGTCCGCGCTATGACTTCAACATCGGGCCCGGGTTTCTCTTTGATGCAGGAAGCTATCGGTTTAGCCGGTATAGCCGAAACACCACTGGTAATAGTTAATGTACAGCGTGGTGGTCCGGCTACTGGATTGCCTACTAAAACCGAACAATCTGACCTAAATGAAATACTTTATGGTTCACATGGTGAAATTCCCAGAATAGTCATTGCTCCTGCTACAATTGAAGAATGCTTTTACTATACAGTTGAAGCCTTTAACTTAGCAGAAAAATACCAGTGTGTAGTATTAATTGCCAGTGATTTGTATTTAGGTATGTCAAAACAGGGAATCCCGGCTTTGAATTTCAGCAAAGTCTTAGTAAAAAGAGAAGGCTTTATCAGTGATGAAGAACTTTCAGCCATAGAACCGGGCACTTATAAGCGCTACGCTTTAACTGATTCGGGAATATCACCTCGTTCCATTCCCGGACAGTCCAATGGCATGCATGCAGCTCTCTCAAATGAACATGACCAGATTGGACGGGAAGAGGCTGAAGATCCATACAACCGGGTAACACAAATGAATAAACGCTTTCGCAAAATCCAGAACCTTTCGCCAAACACGTGGGAAATGGACTACAGCGGACCGGATAATCCCGATCTACTGCTTTTGGGTTGGGGCTCAACCTATGCTCAACTTAATGAAGCAAGAGAGATGTTAGAAAAACAGGGGAAAAAAGCCGCTCATCTGCAGCTGCGATTACTTGCCCCCTTCCCACATCAAAGTGTAAAAGAAAAAATCCAACAGGCCCAAAAGTGTTTGATCGTCGAAAACAATTACACTGCACAATTGCGTTTATTAATCCAACGAGAAATCGGATTTAATGAGAAATTTATTTCACATAATCGCTATGACGGAGACCCGTTAACTATCAATGAAATAATCATAAAAGCAAACGAGGTGTTACAATGAACTATAAATTATCGGACTATCGGGGGGCTGTGCCTACCTGGTGCCCTGGATGCGGCGATTTTGCCGTTTTAGGCTGCCTGCAAAAAGCCACCCTGCAGCTGGGTCTGCCGCCTGAAGATGTTGTAATAGTATCGGGGATTGGCTGTTCCGGAAAAATTGTGCAGCATTACGGCGGCTATGGTTATCATTCACTGCATGGGCGTACTATACCGGTTGCCACAGGCATTAAATTAGCTAATCCTAAACTTACAGTTATTGCTGCCGGAGGAGACGGGGATGGTTATGGTATTGGACTGAACCATTTTATCCATGCCATGCGCCGCAACATAGACATTACTTATCTAGTAATGGACAACCATATATACAGCTTAACAACAGGTCAAACATCAC
>JAAZMN010000088.1 GCA_012798795.1 Bacillota bacterium
ACTACAATTGCTGAATATTTTCGGGATTGTAATCGCGATGTTCTTTTTATGATGGATTCCATCACTAGAGTTGCCGCGGCACAAAGAAAAATAGGCTTAGCCATAGGCGAGCCTCCTGCAACAAGAGGATACCCCCCCTCAGTGTTTGCTTTATTACCAAGACTCCTGGAACGAACAGGTCCAGGGAAAACTGGTACAATTACAGCGTTTTACAACGTATTAGTAGATGGTGATGACTTCAATGAACCTATTTCCGATACTGTACGCAGTATCGTTGACGGACATATTGTTCTTTCTCGAAAATTATCGGAAATTCAGCATTATCCTGCAATAGATATATTAGCTAGTGTCAGCCGGGTAATGCCCCAGGTTACTGACGCTGAACATCAAGATTCAGCAGCACTTTTTAAATCGAGATTGTCTACTTATCATGAAGCAGAAGATTTGATCAACATCGGAGCCTATGCCGATGGTTCTAATCCAAAAATTGATGATGCCATAGCCTACATAGATTTCATGCGAGAATATCTTCAGCAGCCCGCTGATTCAAGTTCATCGCTAGGCGAAGCAGTTGACAAGCTTAAAGCATGTATGCATGTCCAAGTGAAAGAGTGAGGATTATGGGAAGATTTGTTTTCCGCTTGGCAAAATTGAAGCAGGTTAAAACGATTTACGAAGAGCAGGCTAAATTAGTCTGGGCAGAGGCTAATCGGCAGCTGTCAAACGCCATTCATCAGCTAGCGGTTTTAAGAGAAATGAGAGTCAGTACCAGCGAATACGGATATCAGTGTTTAGACATAAGCTTGCGGCCAGCCTTTTATCAATATTTAAATAAAATTGACAGAATGATCGATACTCAAAGAGAGATCATTACTAATGCTAAAAGAGAAGAGGAAAATAAAAGAGACAAATGGAACCAAGCACGCAAAGAAAAGGAAATATTACAGCATCTTGAAGAAAAACAATATCGCGAGTATATATATGAACAACTTAAGAATGAGCAAAAAGAGTTAGATGAAATAAAAAATAGTTCGCCTCGGGTTTAAGGAGGGTGCTTTGTGTTTAGATGGGTATTAACAGTAATATTATTGATTTTGTCATTAGTTGTTGCAAGTGTTATTTTAACAATTACCGGAGTCATTCATCCTCAAGATAAGTTAATTACTTACGCCAAATCAATCTCATGGCTTGCTCCTTACATTGAAACCTATTATATCGGTTTGGAAAGCGAACAATGGAGCGAGCAAGAGCAGGAAAAAATTGACTACGCGTGGGTCGAAATTAATCAAAAAGAACAAGAGCTTGCCGAGGAGAAACAGAAACTAAGGGATTTAGAAGATAGACTAACTCGTCAAGAACAGGCATTAATAGATAAAGAAAATAAAAGCCAAAGTGCAGCTAACTTAGCAGCTCTCTATGGGAAAATGCAGCCTGAGGAAGCTGTTGATATTCTTGTCCTGATGGATAAAAACCTTGTATTAGATATTATCCTGGCTATGGATGATGAAATGGCAGCTGATATTCTTGTATCTCTACCGTCTGATTTTGCAGCTGAGCTAAGTTCGCAGTTTCACTAAGTGCTTTTGTAATTTAATTGAAAGGGGGTGATTTAAATAAAAATAGAAGCACTAGATTTGCTTCAAATGTGCAGTCGGGGAAGGATGAATGACAACGTACTGGAAAACACCGAATTTAGAAATCTGCTAGAGAAGATCCAGAGAGGCTTAGAACCTGATACAGTAGAGCAAAAGTCGGAAAATCAAGTGGAAAATAAAAAGCAGGAGAGTAACCCAAATTGTTTTTTACATAGCAATTTAATTAAGCAAATAGAAGCTGAATTACTCAAAGCAGCTGATGAAAAACCAGAAGATATTTCCGATGTTTCCCAGGTTATCTTGGAAAACATCAATGCCCTGCTAAATCTCGACTTTGTGGCTGCAGCTTTGAATTTGGAAGAACCAAAAATAACAAACCTTATTCCTGATCTCAAAGTTGATAATCAAATGGCCATATCAGACTCGGAAAATATTTCAGTTGATATATCTTTTGAAAAACTCGACACAGCTTCACCACACAGTCAGTTAGAAATTGAAATCGATGAAAATATTTCAGAATTTAATCAATCCAATGTCATCCAAGCGAATTCAGCACAATTAGGTTTAACTGCCGAACAGCAAAAAATGATCTCTGATAGGTTCCAAGGTACTCCATATGATTTTAGTCAACTAAAACCTGTTAAAACAGATGAGTTAAGAGCTAATTGGCAAAAACCGGTTGAATTGCAAGAAACGCTCCAGTCATTTGAGGCAAATGCATTTGATTTTATTCAAAATCGGTTAATCAAAGAGGCAGAATTCACTTTTAGTAATCACCATCAGTCTCAACCGGTCAACTCAGGGGAATTCGCTTCGGTTTGGATTAATCTGTCGGATAAAACAGAAAGCTTTTCTATTTTGAAGGCAGTGCAAAATCAAACGTTGAATTTTCAGGAAACAGTGCACGATGGACAAACTGTCGACAGTATTATACTTGACAGCACTCCGGACAGCATTTCAGACAGCATTTCAGCACAGTTAATCAATTTACCAGAAATAACACAGGATATTCCATTAGACGAGAACATTGAGTTTATGTCTCAGCAACAGTCTTTTAGAAACACCAGTGATTTGGAGTCGGTAAACCCTGAAACAATGAGTAACAATTTATTTTTGCATGAGAAACCTCTGATTATCTTGAATACTATTGACGAAGATAAAGGCAGAAACAGTTTCTACAGAATTGATAGCTTTAAAAAGCTTACAAGAACCGGTGATTCAGATTATATAGAAAATCAAGATTTAGAAGCCATTAACTATCAAGTGGAAACTGATTATGATGATGATGTTTCAACAACAAAACCACTGCAGCACCAAATAAAAACTGGTTTGCCAATAAATACGAACAATATCACTGAAAAAAGAGAAGAGAAACTGGATTCTGGATTGTTTCGACATGAATTAGCTGACAATTTTACAGACAACAGTTATACTCGTACCAATTTTGTAGATAAGGTTACCGATTTTCAGTCAGTTTCAACATCACAAGCTGATCGAAGTAAATTAACCGAAACTATAATGGATCAGATTGTTTCTCAAGCGACGCTAAAAGTTAGTGAAGAGCATCAAGAGATTAACATTCAACTGAAACCGGATTTCCTCGGTAGAGTCAACATTAAGCTGGCAGTTGAAAAAGGTATAGTGAATGCAGAGTTTATGGCTGACAGTCAAGTGGTTAAAGAAACTATTTCAGCTTCTTTACCACAGTTACGCTTAAACATGCAAGAATTAGGAATGACTCTAGGTGATGTTAGTGTTAATCTTAAGAATCATCACAACCAGAGGGATTTTTCCCATGATCAACCGAGGAGTTTTTCAAAAAGAATTACTCGTAAACCGCATCAAGCAAATATTTTAACTTTTGATCATCCACTTGATGCACATGACTCCACATCTAGGATTAATTTAAGAGTTTAGGAGGTGATAAAATGCAAGTGCCTTATGCAAATGCTGTAGGTTATACGGCTGATAAAACTGATAATAAAAATGAAGCTCAAGTGTTGGGTAAAGATGATTTTCTTAAACTGCTAATTACACAGCTGCGTCATCAAGATCCAATGAATCCTATTGAAGATAAGGATTTTATTGCTCAATTAGCTCAGTTTAGCAGTTTAGAACAGATGCAGCAGTTAACAACAACAATGAACACGATGATGGATTCACAGCAGAAATTAACAGCTCTAGCACAAGCCACGTCCATGATAGGTAAGGTTGTTGAGGTATTTTCTCATGATGAAGAACACTTATATGGAAAAGTTTCAGGTGTTCAGTTTAAGAGTGGATGGCCGGAGATTATTGTCGACGGTAAGTTGTATGATTTCACAGAAGTAGTATCTATTTTTGAGGAGAGTGTTGATGATGGGCAATGATTTTAAAGTACCAAGAAAAATACCACTTATACCCATCAGTAGACCTGTTAAACCCGCAGTTAGACACACTGGCAAACCTAAGAGCGAATTTGGTGATATACTACAGCAAAAAATTGATAGCTCGTCTCTTAAGTTTTCTGCTCATGCTCAGAAGCGAATGACAGCTAATCGTGTTAGTTTAAGTGATAATCAAATTTTCGAGTTAGAGCAGGCGGTTAAGAAAGTTGAACAAAAAGGCGGGAAAGAATCACTAATAGTGATTAACGATTTAGCTTTTGTGGTCAGCATCAGTAATAGAACCGTCATTACAGCTATTGACCAAGGACGAATGAAAGATAATGTGTTTACGAACATTGACAGTGCGGTAATTTCATTAAAAAATTAGGCCGGACCTGAAAAGGAGGCCTCAACCTTACTAACTGATTGACGTAAGGATAATATAGGAGGTAATGTAAATATGATGCGATCTTTGTTTTCCGGTGTATCTGGTTTACAAAACCATCAGATTCGTATGGATGTCAT
>JAAZMN010000089.1 GCA_012798795.1 Bacillota bacterium
ATCAATGTGTGGGACATTCGGGATTTTGCAGAAGATAAGCATCGTACGGTAGATGATACGCCCTACGGTGGGGGTGCCGGAATGGTGCTGAAGCCAGATGTAGTTGTACACTGTATTGAACATGTAAGAAGGCAAAATCCGGGTACTGTCATCTATCTATCGCCGCAGGGTATACCTTTTACACAAGAGATTGCTCAAAAATTATCCGTGCAGGATAGTCTTGTTTTCTTGTGCGGTCATTATGAGGGATTAGACGAGAGGGTTCGCGAAGGTTGGGTGGATTATGAACTTTCTATCGGTGATTACGTGCTAACAGGCGGAGAACTGCCGGCAATGGTTGTAATTGATGCTGTTGCGCGGATGATCCCAGGCGTATTGGGTGATCAGGAGTCATTTCGGACAGATTCTTTTTACGAAGGACTGTTAGAACATCCTCATTACACAAGACCCTATGATTTTAGAGGTCGAAGAGTTCCCGAGATACTGCTAAGCGGTAATCATGAGCAGATACGCAGATGGCGATTAAAAGAAGCGTTGAGAAGAACTTTACTGCGACGTGCCGATCTTTTGGCGAAAAGACATTTAACTTCAGAAGAAGAATTAATTTTAAAAGAATTAGAAGCAGAGTGGAGCAGGGAAAGGAGGTAACCACATTGAGTATTATAGATGCTCTTGAGCAAGAGCAAATGAAGCAAGATGTTCCCAACTTTCGAGGTGGGGATGCTGTAAGAGTTCATGTAAAAGTTGTTGAAGGTTCCAATGAAAGAATTCAAGTCTTTGAAGGTATTGTACTGCGCCGCATGGGAAAAGGGATCAATGAAATGTTTACTGTCAGAAAAATCTCCCAGGGCGTAGGAGTAGAACGGACATTTCCAATTCATTCACCCAGAATAGCAAAAATTGAAGTTATTCGCCGTGGAAAGGTTCGTCGTTCCCGTTTATATTATCTGCGTCAACGGTCAGGGAGATCGGCTCGAATTAGGGAACGAAGATATTCATAAAAGATCAGGGGAGTGCCGCGATCACTCCCTATTATTTTAAACTCTGCTGTATGTGTATAAGTGAGGTGATCTGATGGTTAAATCAGAGATTAGAGAATATGTAGAAGCATTTATAATTGCAGTTATTTTGGCCTTATTTATTATTACTTTTATAGCTCAATCATTTCGTGTTGACGGTTCATCCATGGAACCCACACTACATAACGGCCAGCGCTTAATCGTTGATAAATTGTCATATCGTTTTAATTTACCGCAAATAGGTGATATTGTAGTTTTTCGCTATCCGACAGATATAAGGCGGATGTTTATCAAACGCGTTATCGGTACTCCTGGTGACGATATTTTGATCAAAGACGGAATTGTCTACAGAAACGGTATTCCATTAGTTGAAAACTATATTAATGGGCCGACACATGGTGCTTTTACCCGAGATTACGGTCCTGTTGTCGTACCGAATGATAGTTATTTTGTATTGGGCGATAATCGACTAAACAGTGATGACAGCCGCTATCCAGATGTAGGTTTTGTTCCTCGGGATAATATAGTCGGGAGAGCAATATTCATATATTGGCCTATCAATTCAATTGGAGTTTTGAAAACACCGCTGGTTTTACGTAATTTACGCTGATTATGGAGGTTTGTATGAATATTCAATGGTATCCTGGACACATGGCCAAAGCCAAACGGCAGATTCGGGAAAATATTAAGTTAATTGATATTGTCATCGAACTTATTGATGCTCGTATTCCAAAAAGCAGCAGGAATCCTGATATTTCCGAAATTCACAGCAAACCATACGTTTTAGCAGCAGCCAAATCAGACCTTGCTGATCCTAGTTGTTCAGATATTTGGCTAAATTATTGGCGGCAAAATAATGAAACCGTCGTTTTATTAGATCTAATTACTGGTAGAGGACTTAATCAGCTTAACGCTGAAATAAGAAAATTTATGCCTAAGCTTAAGCGTCCTGCTCGAGTATTGATTGTCGGAATTCCTAATGTAGGAAAGTCAACATTGATTAATCGGCTGGTTGGGAAAGGGAGTACCAGAGTTGGTGCCAAACCCGGAGTTACCCGAGGTAAACAG
>JAAZMN010000090.1 GCA_012798795.1 Bacillota bacterium
ATTTAACGGGAGTTGCGGTCATTTCAATTAACTTTGCATTAGATTTAAGTGAACGTTTAATTGCATATCTTAAAATTTCACTTCCTTGATACGGGTAAGCATCTACTTCATCAAGAATTACTAAAGCGAATCTACGGTTAAATCTTAACGCTTGATGAGTAGTGGCAATCACAAGCTGCCCATTCTGCTCCCAAGGTTTACCACCATAGTGTACAGCTATATCAACATTAGAAAAGGCACTCTTTATCCGGGCTGCCAGCTGGATAACTACATCCCGGCGAGGAACAGCAAATAAAACCTGTTCATTGGATTTGAGAATCTGCTCAATTGCTGCAAAAGTAACTTCGGTTTTACCAGCGCCGCATGCAGCCCATACCAGTACATGCCGGCGATCGCTGTGCAAAAATTCAACCAGCTTGGCGCTTGCTCGTTCTTGAGCTTGAGTTAGAGAAAAATTAAGGCAAAATGAAATTGGTAATTTACTACCCTTAACTAAGCTATTAGTTTCATTCTCAACAGACGATGTCCATAAACGACTACAACCGCGAATTGGCCCTAATGAGTCACACGCGAGACAAATAGGACATTTAGACCTGCCGCATTCAAAACAAGGCCAGTACTCCGTAATTTGTGAGCTGCAGCGACTGCACTTAGTAACACCCCATGGATACTTAAGAGCACCGGGCAAAAAACTAAACTTTCCTTCAGCAGTTCCCCAATCAAGAGCACGGCTAATATCCGCCGGCCACCAACCCTGCTTGCGTAGTTGATTTTCAATCAGCGGTTCCTGTAACAAACGCCCTTGTAACAGCTGAGTAATGGCTTGTATTAATTCCTGACGCTGAAAAGGGGCTAACCGCCATGTTTCATACGGTATTCGATATAAAGGTATTGGAAACCCAGAAAACTTAGTTTTCAATGCAAGAGATAAAAACCGAACCCCAAGTTTCCCCAAAGGTATTTTAGTAATAAAATGAGATAACGGTTTAACCTTTTTATTTACGCGTTGATATATTTCGTAAGCATAATCACAGGCTAAAGGCGGTGACAAAACATAACTGTATCTGCGGTGTGAATCACTTACCCATGCAGGATTTTTGCGTAGACTCAATTTTAGTTCGGTTCTCGGGACAACCTCAGCTAACAACTGTAATTTTGGCACAATAAGCCCTCCGATATTCTCCCTTGAACCTTTATTGTATCTATTCGGCTAAAAATAATATAAACCTGCAAACATTTGGGCAAAAAAACGACTCATATGAGTCGCTTCTTTTCAATCAATTGATACAAACCCATTTCGAATTGCTAATAAGGCAATCTGTGTCCGATCATTTATCCCGATTTTTCGATAGATGCTGCTAATATGATTCTTAACAGTATGCTTACTGATATGCAGTTGTTCAGCAATCTCACTGTTAGTAAGCCCTTTAGCCAGCAAAGACAAAACTTCCTGTTCGCGTCCGGTTAATAACTCCGCTAATTTAAATCCTTTTTGGGCATCCTCCACGGGAGGCGGATGATTATAATTATTTTCAGTAGCCGGCACAACGTGACCCCCCGTCCAATTCAAATGTTGGTCACTACATGGTATTCATATCAATAGTGTTATGTTCTTGTACTAAACAAATCACCTAGTGCAGTCTTAGAATAAGATACTGTTCCTAAAGGCAGTTCAAGCACTTGGTAAGCATTAGAAATAAATGGCCCTAATCTATTAGGCTTTAAAGTCATAATATGAACTGCCCTATTACTGCGGTCAAGATATATGATCTCCAAACTAAAACGCATTCCAATACTATGAACAGCTTTACAAGGAGTTAAAAGCAGTCCCTCCCCAAACTGCAGTTCTTTCTTCCCTAATAAACCTCGAAATCTTCTCCAATAACTGTCGGCATGCATAATTTCTTGACCCAACAATGAATTTTTACTTAAATTATAAACTGATATTTTCAGCATATAATCCCACCATTACAAATTTGACATAAAACTGAGCAAAGCCGGCCCCAACAAAATAATAAATAATGCAGGGAACACTAGTCCAACCAGGGGAATAAGCATTTTAATCGGTGCTTTCATTGCTGCTTCTTCTGCTTTTTGACGCCTTTGCCTTCTAATTTCGTTTGATTGTATACGTAACACCTTACTAATGCTCACTCCCAGTTGATCTGCTTGAATCACTGCGGAAACAAAGCTCTGCAGATAATCAACACCCGTACGTTCACTCAAACTTTTTAAAGCCTGGCGGCGCGGTTTTCCAATGCGCATTTCATACAGCATGCGCCTAAATTCATCAGCCAAAGGTCCGGTTTGTTTTTCCACGACTTTCGCAACAGCCGAGTCAAAACCAAGCCCTGCTTCCACACTTACTGTAAGCAGATCCAGCACATCCGGCATAGCAAGACCGATAGCTAACTGACGCTTCTTAATTAACTGCTTAATATATATATCCGGAATTAGCCAGGCAACTGCGGTGATTAAAACAAAATTTAATAACGATAATCTTATAATAATTCCTGCTATAGCTATCAGCAGACAGATAATTATTTTAAGTGCAATAAACTCCGCCGGCTGTAAATTACCTGGATTTCCGGCCATAATCAGCTGATGGCTTAATTTTGCATGTAAGCGCCCAGAGGTTTTCTCTTTAATCACTTTTGCAAACTGCTTTATTCCTCGCCATAATAAAGACTCTTTATCTGCAGCTTTAACATAAACAGCAGCTTTTTTCGCCTCAACCTCGTCGCCATAGATGTCCAGTCGTTTATTGAGGCGCTTATGCTGCTGCCAATACTGATAACCAATTAGAACAGTTAACGTTACTAATAAAAAGGTTATAACAGATACTAATAAAGGCATTACCAACCCCCCTAAACCTGAATATTTACGATCTTACGGATTATAATTACAGCAAGTATCTGCCCGCCTATACCAAGCCCCAACATCAGCTGGCCTAAGGATTCATTAAACAGAGGTTTAATATATTCAGGGTTTACCATAAACAAAAATAATCCAAGCACAAAGGGCAGTGCACCGATGATCATGCCGGAAATTCGACCCTGCGCAGTTAGAGTATTTATCTCACCCTTAATTCGGATCCGCTCCCTAATAGTGTGAGCAATCGATTCTAGTATTTCCGATAAATTTCCTCCAACCTGACGCTGAATCAACACAGCAGTTACTACCAAATCCATATCATCACTGTTTATTCTTTCTACCATATTTTGTAATGCCACTTCTGTAGTAGCTCCCAAATTCATTTCTTTGATAACTAAGGCAAACTCAGCGGCAATGGGTGGATCTGCTTCTTGTGATACCAGTTCCATCGCCTGCAGGAAACTATAACCAGCTTTTAGTGAATTGGCAATGGTAATCAAAGCCTCAGGCAGCTGCAGTACGGTTTTTTGAACTCGTTTACGCTGACGCCGCTTAATATATAATGAAGGTACTGTCAAGCCTACTACAGCCATTAAAAGTGCAGTAATCAGTGAATAACCGAAAAAAACTAAAAACAGCGGCGCTGCAGCAAGAAGAACATTTAATATGAGAAATTCACCGGCAGTAAGATTGATGTCGGCCCGTACAAGTTCTATAGATAGATTGTGCGATGGTTTTAACTCTAAATAATAATTGATTTTACGCAAAAACAGTTTGACTATACCGTCTTTTTCCAGTTCGTTGTCGAATTCAGTCTCAGTATGTTCATGAAAATCTCGCGGTTTTGAAATTAAACTGAGCCGCCTTTCTAAAGCAGTTTTATCCTGCAGCTTATTTATAAGTATGCAGCAGAATATAAATACACTACTAAACACTAATGCTGATATTAGCAACAACTTCACCTTTCAATCACTCCCTCAAGCTGCTGAATAAACTGATGGGCAGCGAAATTCCTTGAGCGATAATCTGTTCATAGAATTTTGGACGAATACCTGTAGGTTTGAAAAAGCCTTGATCAAAGATGAAAATGTCCTGCAGAGTAATGACATCTCCTTCCATTCCCTGCACCTCAGTCATTTTTATAATCTTCCTTGAACCATCTCTTAATCTTGCTTGTTGAATAATTAGATCAATAGCCGATGAAATCTGCTCTCTGATTGCCCGTATTGGCAGCTCCATACCAGCCATTAGTACCATTGTTTCTAAGCGGGCCAGCATATCTCGAGGACTGTTAGCATGACCAGTAGTTAATGAACCGTCATGACCGGTATTCATGGCCTGCAGCATATCAAGAGCTTCACCGCCGCGCACCTCGCCCACGACAATTCTGTCCGGCCGCATCCTAAGTGAGTTTCTAACTAAATCCCGAATCATTACCGCACCTTTGCCTTCAATATTAGGCGGCCTGCTTTCTAACGACACTACATGAGCTTGGCGCAGCTGCAATTCGGCTGCGTCTTCAATGGTAACAATCCGTTCATCATCGGGAATAAAGGAAGAAAGTACATTTAATAAGGTTGTTTTACCGCTGCCAGTACCTCCAGAAACCACAATATTTAAGCGGCCTTTAACACAAGCTTCTATGAATCCAGCCATTTCTCGAGTTAATGTACCAAAATTAATCAAATCTTCAATAGTAAACGGATCAGCAGCAAACTTGCGAATAGTTATACAGGGACCGTTTAAAGCCAAAGGTGGAATAATCGCATTTACCCGTGAACCATCAGGCAAGCGTGCATCTACCATGGGACTGCTTTCATCAATTCTTCGGCCTATAGGAGCAACAATTTTATCTATTATATGCATCACGTGTTCATTATCACGAAAAGTGATTTCCGAAAGTTCTAAACGCCCTTTGCGTTCCACAAAAACTTGCTTGGGACCGTTTACCATTATTTCGGAAATATCCTGATCTCTGATTAAGGAATCAATCGGTCCAAAACCCACAACTTCGTCAATTATCTGTGAAAGAATCTGCTGGGTCTCAGCTCTTGTCAAAGTAAACTGCTCGTCCGCAATAACTCGCTTGGCAACCTGACTTACCTTGTCCTTTAGTTCCTGGCGATTAGCATCATACTCCGATGCTTCCAGAAGCTTTGAGTCAACTTCACTGACGAGTTGCTCATGAATTAGTCCTTTTAGCTTGAGAAACGGATCTGAGCGCTTCGGTACCTGTATTTGTTCCTGCTGCTTATTTTCAAAAGATTGAGCTTGTTTTTGCTTTTCTAAACGCGTTAATAATGACATCTATCTCATTCCCCCCTATCCTCTCCTAGTAGCAAAGGTAGTCAACAGCTTTAACCCTTTTGCCTCACCTGGTTCATCTAATTCATCTTCTTCGTTAAGCTGTTTTGTAAGCTTAATCAAAGCCCGACTTAAGCGTGATTTTGCATTAAGATTAACTACGGGAATTCCTTGAGCAACAGCTAACGCTGTGATACGAGGGTCATAGGGCAGTTGCTGCCAAATATCTTGATTTAAGTGGGCATTAAATTGATTAAAGGTAAGACCAGAATTCTTACCTACTTTGTTCATCACTATTTGTACTTTATCTGCAATATTCAATTTATCCAGAACATCTAGACAGCGGCGTACATTTTTTAGATTGACTAAATCAGGAGCTGCAACCAACAGCACACGGTGGGCTAAATCCAGACTCTGCAAAGTGGTTGCATGAAAAAATTGCGGGGTATCGATAATCACATAATCAGCCAAGGGCTGTAAGTCAGCGATCAATTGATTGACATGTTCGGCAGTGATCAATTCTCCTTCTTCCGGTATTTCCGGAGCTGCTAAAACTCTCACTCCGCTCTCATGATTAAGTAAATAATCATCTATATTCAAAAAACCCTCACTGTACCAATCAGCCATGGAGCGTTTTACTTTTAGATTCATCATAATGGGTACATCGCCAAACTGCAGATCCAAATCCATAAGAATAACATCTTTATTATCTTTAGCTAAACCGGCAGCAATATTTGTAGCTATGGTTGTCTTTCCTACCCCTCCCTTAGCACTGAAAACAGTTATTACCTCCGCAGATTGTTGCGGCTGCCTGTTTCTCTCTTGCTGAATATGCCTGCTCTGTTCCATTTCCCATACTTGACGAATAGTATTGCCCAATTCATTTCCACTAAAAGGTTTTACTAAATAATCTCTTGCTCCGGCCAGCATTGCTTTACGCAGATATTCCTGTTCACCCTGGACACTAATGATAATAATTACACTCTGGGGTAGTTCTTGATAGATCTGTTCAGTTGCCGCAATTCCATCCATTTCTGGCATATTAATATCCATCAATATGCAATTAGGCTGCAGCTCTCTGGCGATTTTTATCGCGTCTTTACCATCTTTGGCCTCACCTACTACTTCAATGTCGTTTTCAAACTGCAGTAATCGTCGGATATTAGTTCGTGTTTGAGCAACATCATCAACAATTAGAACACTGATACTCTCGGTTTTCATCTTATCACCCCTTCATCAGATATAATCCATGGAGTGACAAAGATTACTAACTCTGTCTGATTTTGCTGATATTCGACACTGCGGAACAAAAGCCCTATAATTGGTAAATCCCCTAAAATCGGTACCTTTTCTATATATTCCAATTCTTCATGTTGGATTAACCCACTAATCACAACTGTTACCCCATGTTCGACAGTTACTGTAGTTGAAGTTTTCCGGGTCTTTAATCCAGGTAGTTTTGTATTACTAAACTGTATACTATTGTTCCAATCCAGACTGCTGACTTCAGGATTAATGTTTACTCGCACTTTATCATCAAATACCAGAGGAGCGATGTCTAATTTAACCCCGTATTCCCGCCACTCTATCAGCTGCTCCTCACCGATAGTAACAACTATTGGAATTTCTCCTCCGACTAAAAATGAAGCTGTCTCACCTGACAAAGTAAGTAAACTGGGAGCAGCCAACAGTTTTGCTTTTCCTTCTTTTTCCAATGCTTCCAGCTGCGATGCCAGCATAAATGAACGGTTCATAACCCAACTGCCAATATGAGCAACTTCCTCAAACTGAATTATATCAGGTATAAATGTATTTTCATTGAGACTTCCCCACTTAATTCCCAACTGCTGTCCGGCATCACGATTTAATTCGACAACATGAACCTGTAACAATACTTGAGCAGGATTACATACTGTCAATAAATCAATTACTTCTCCATACAAGCTGGCAATTTCTAAAACACGGCTGTGCTCATTCTGATCCTGAA
>JAAZMN010000091.1 GCA_012798795.1 Bacillota bacterium
CATACAAATCATAAGGTGTAACTTGGTATACATAGTAATTAAGCCAATTATAAAACAATAAGTTAGCATGGCTGCGCCACAAAACCAAAGGAGGTTTACTTGGATCATCTTGAGGATAGTAATTTTTTGGTATTGAAATATCTAAACCTCGGCTGATATCCCGATCATACTCAGATTTTAACGTATATGGATCGTACTCGGCATGGCCTGTTATAAAAATCTGCTTTCCATCTTTTGCTGCTACAATGCATACTCCAGCTTCTTCGGATTCCGCAAGAATAATCAATTCTTCCACCCGTTCGATATCCTTCCGGCGAATCTCTGTATGCCGTGAGTGGGGCATATAAAACCGATCATCAAAACCGCGTAAGAGAGGAACATTATTATAGTTAACATAATGGCTGAACACCCCAAACTTCTTCGATGCTAACTGATATTTAGGAATCTGATAATGATAATATAACCCGGCTTGGGCACCCCAGCAGATGTGCATAACAGAAGTAACATTTTCCTTTGACCATTCTAGAATGCAGGCTAACTCCTGCCAATATGCTACCTTTTCGAATTCCATTAATTCTACCGGTGCTCCAGTAATAATCAATCCGTCAAAACGCCGATGTTTTACATCACTAAAAGTCTGATAAAATTTAAGCAAATAATCCGCCGGTGTATTTTTCGGCTGATAAGTTTCTGAATGCAAAAAAACAATGTCAACCTGCAGTGGAATGTTTCCAATCAGTCTTAGCAGCTGTACCTCAGTTTCTACTTTAGTAGGCATTAAATTCAAGATAGCAATCTGCAGAGGACGAATATCTTGGCTGGTTGCTCTACTTTCATCCATTACAAAAATGTTTTCGCTGGCAAGTATTTCCTTTGCTGGCAGATCATTAGGTATGATAACCGGCATATTGTTTTCCCCCTTATCTTCTTATCCTTATTTACTGCTTTTTATCAGGGCTTGATCTAAATCAGCAATCAGATCCACCGCATCCTCGATTCCAACAGATAAGCGAATCATATCCGGTGTAACTCCGCTTGCTCTTTGTTCCTCTTCTAAAAGCTGAGCATGGGTAGTGCTGGCCGGGTGAATCACTAATGATTTAGTATCGGCTACATTGGCCAGCAGAGAAAAGATCTCCAGACTATCAATAAACTTTTTACCTGCATTAAGCCCGCCTTTTATTCCAAAGGAAAATATGGAGCCACTGCCATTTGGCAGATATTTTTGAGCCAAATCATAGTACTTATTTCCCTTAAGACTCGGATAGTTAACCCAAGCTACCCGCGGATGATTCACTAAAAACTCAGCAATTTTCCTGGCATTTTCTACATGCTTTGCCACCCGCAGAGATAAAGTTTCTAAACCCTGAATAAATAAAAATGCATTAAATGGACTGAGGCATGCTCCTGTATCCCGCATAAGCTGCATCCGTGCCTTAATTATGTAAGTAAAGCTAACTCCATTATAAGAAGGGTCGGGATTTTCCAAATCAGGAAATCTGCCGCTGCCTGCCCAATCAAATTTACCTGAATCTATAATAACTCCTCCAATAGACGTTCCATGCCCTCCAATAAACTTAGTAGCTGAATGTACTACTATATCTGCTCCAAATTCAAAAGGGCGACATAAATATGGAGTAGCAAAAGTGTTATCCACAATCAGCGGCAGCTTATGAGTATGAGCCACTTTGGCTGCAGCTTCTAAGTCAACTATATTTGTCCTGGGATTGCCTATTGTTTCCACAAAAATCGCTTTAGTCTTATCTGTAACTGCTTGTTCAAAATTATGCGGATTATCCGGATCAACAAATACTGTTTTTATCCCAAATTTAGGCAGAGTCACGGCAAAAAGACTGTAAGTACCGCCATACAAAGTACTAGCCGCAACAATCTCGTCGCCAACACCAGCAATGTTTAAAATCGAATATAGTACTGCCGCCGCACCTGAAGCTGTCGCTAAAGCTCCGACTCCTCCTTCTAAAGCAGTCATTCTCTTTTCAAATACATGCGTAGTGGGATTCATTATCCGTGTATAGATATTGCCCGGCTCTTCTAAAGAAAACAACTTGGCACCATGCTCCACATTATCAAACACATAAGATGTAGTCTGATAAATTGGTACCGCCCGCGCTCCTGTAGCTGAATCAGGAGCTGCTCCAGCATGAACTTGCAGCGTATCAAAACCTAATTTTCTTTTCATTTTAATCCTCCATTTTAAAGTAATAATCAAAAAGCCTCTCTGTTTTTTGATAGAGAGGCACTGTGTTTTCCATCCTCTCATCTTTCAAAGCTTGATCAGCTTTGCTGGAATTAGCACCTTGTCGGATATGTATCCGCCGGTTGCCGGGCTTCATCGGGCCAGTCCCTCTGCCTCTCTGGATAAGAGTAAACCTATTAAATTATATTAAACAACATTCTAACATAATACATATACAAAAACAAGTTTAGTTTTTGTTAAATTCAGACTTAAGACCTAGAATATAAGGACCCTAAGATTGATTGTCAACTTACAAATATTTGGTATAATAGAAATGAAATACAAATCGATAACTATCAGAAGGGACTGATCATATGGAATCTAAAAAAGCAGCAGCTCTTACTCTCATTCTTATTGGCTCATTCTTTTTACTTAAAAATCTAAATCTAATACCAAAGATCAATATAAATTTAGTATGGCCTATTCTCCTCATTGCCCTCGGACTGCTGTTCATTTATAAACCCATTACCAATAAAAAATGGACCTCATTCAACGGAGAAACACGAAGAGAAGTATACGAATGGGAAACAGATAACCCTTTTCTTGTTCGAGTAATCATGGCCATCGCTTCCATTTTTGTCATAATCATTGTAAGCTTTGTCCTACTGGGTATTCTGGGTCCGGTCTTTTTATTTTTAATTTTGCTTATACCTCTAGTTTTAATTGCAGTTTTGGGAGCAGCATTTATTAAACTTCTAATTCCCATAGCGATTTTGGCCGCACCTGTTATTTTACTAATCTGGCTTTTATCATTGATCTTTTAATCAAATTATCATTTGCTGTTCATGCTTGAACAAACCGGCTGAACGATGCTACAGCCGGTTTATTTTTCAAA